>NZ_JBVHHY010000014.1:240100-242424 GCF_055560835.1 Kitasatospora sp. NPDC023120
CGCCACCGTCACCGTCGGCTTCTTCCCGGTCGGAGTCGCCTCCTCGTAGGGCAGGTCGCTGTCCGGTGGCGCACTGCCACAGGCGCGGTCAGCGGACCCACGTCGGGAGCTGTACACGCGGGAGTGCCTTCTGCGCTGGGGCAATGAGGCTTGCTTCAAGTGTCGCGTTGGTCCGGCAAGAGGGACGTTGCCGGACCGATCGCGCGCCGATCGCAGCCGCGGAGCCGGGTGCGGTCCCGCTTCGTCGGCGCCTGAGGAGGCGCCCGTGGGCGGCGGCGAGGCGATCGGGGGCGTTGCCTGTGCGGCGGGGAGGGTCGGCGCCCGTGAGGCGGCCTGGCGCAGGTGGCCACCACGACCACCTGCGACCTGTGAGGTGCGGTTCTGACTCCGCGGCCGGTGGCGAACTGGAGTCTCGAAGTCACACGCGGGCTTCCCCGGAGAGCTGATCGGCTGTCATGAGATCGTGTGCGGCCGAGAAGCGGCTTGAGGCGCCACGAGCCCTCGGGGCGGTGAGGTCGCGCGGGCCCGTGACGTCGTGGCTATTGGGGTGAAAAAGCGGCGACGCAGGGCGAATTTGATATAGATACAAACGTTTAAGCACATACTTACACGGCCTGACGAACGGTGCGGTTCATCCCTCGGCACCCCCTGGTTGGCGCACTTCTGCGTGTTTGCTTTGAGTTCTTCCGGAGGCTCGAGAATGAACCGAAAGTCTCTTCGCAGGTCGTGGGTTAAGACGGCCACGATGCTCTCGGCAATGAGCGCTCTCGCCCTGGCTGTCAGCCTGTCCTCGCCGTCGGCGGTCGACGCCGGCACGATCGAGAAGTCCGTCGTTGGTTACGTTCACTCAGTGCCCGGCCCGAATGGCGCCCTGAGCGCCGCGTTCACCCCTCGCACACGAGCGATGCTCAACGGCGGCGCGGAACCCGGCGATGACGGCGGTGGTCCCCCTGAGGACGGGGGCGGGGCCGGGGATCATGGCGACGGCGGCGAATCTCATGGGCACCACGGGCACCATGGTTCCCAAGGACCACAGGGGGACCAAGGGCCACAGGGTCCTCAGGGAGACGAGGGGCCACCGGGTCCACAGGGGGACCAAGGGGACCAGGGGCCCCAGGGCACGCAAGGCTTTCAGGGTGGCACGGGGCCACAGGGTCCACAGGGGGGCCAAGGGGACCAGGGGCCCCAGGGCACGCAAGGCTTTCAGGGTGGCACGGGGGCGCAGGGCAGCCAGGGCACCGCCGGCGCGCAAGGCACGCAGGGCTTTCAGGGCGGCACGGGGGCGCAGGGCAGCCAGGGCACCGCCGGCGCCCAGGGCCCGCAGGGCTTTCAGGGCGGTACGGGTGCCCAGGGCAACGAAGGCAGCCAGGGGACGCAGGGCAGCCAAGGCACCCAGGGCACACAGGGATCGCCCGGCGGAGCCGGCGCACAGGGCAGCCAGGGCGCCGCCGGCGCCCAGGGCAATCAGGGCGACACCGGTGCCCAAGGGTCTCAGGGCGGTACCGGAACCCAAGGTACGCAGGGGAACCAGGGCGGCACCGGCAGCCAGGGCAGCCAAGGTGGGGCCGGAGTCCAGGGCACCCAGGGCAGTACCGGAGCCCAGGGCGGCGCGGGCGCCCAGGGCTCCCAGGGCTTGCAGGGCGGCCCTGGGGTGCAGGGCGCCCAGGGTGAAGCCGGCGCGCAGGGCAGTCAGGGCGGGAACGGTGCCCAGGGCGGTGCCGGCGCGCAGGGCAGCCAGGGCACGCAGGGCGCCACCGGGACTCAGGGCTTCCAGGGCGGTGCCGGTGTGCAGGGCAGTCAGGGCGGCCCGGGCTCGCAGGGCTTCCAGGGCGGCACGGGCGCCCAGGGCACCCAGGGCAACCAGGGCGGCGCGGGCGCCCAGGGAGCGCAAGGCGGCAGCGGTACGCAGGGCTTCCAAGGCGGGACCGGCTCGCAGGGCTTCCAGGGTGGTGCCGGTGCGCAGGGGAGCCAGGGCGAGCAGGGCTCGCAGGGGTTCCAGGGCAGTATGGGTACACAGGGGAACCAGGGCAACCAGGGCGGCACCGGCAGCCAGGGCAACCAGGGTGGCATCGGTTCGCAGGGCTTCCAGGGCGTGGCGGGTTCGCAGGGTTTCCAGGGGGTGGCGGGTTCGCAGGGGAGCCAGGGTGGTTCGGGGGCCCAGGGCGCGCAGGGTGGTACCGGCAGCCAGGGCAACCAGGGGAACACCGGTGCTCAGGGGAGCCAGGGCGACCAGGGCTCCCAGGGCTCCCAGGGCGGCACTGGCGCGCAGGGCAGCCAGGGCGACACCGGTGTCCAGGGCGGCCAGGGCAATCAGGGCGTTCAGG
>NZ_JBVHHY010000015.1:0-241163 GCF_055560835.1 Kitasatospora sp. NPDC023120
CACCAGAGCTCATACGGCTCGGGCGATAGCAGTGCTCACCTGCTGGCGGCTACGGACCGTAGTCTCCCTCACGGCCCGACGAGTCCCATTAGGCGAGACCGGTGTCAGGTGGATCGGTATCAGGCGGACCGGAGGAAGGCCTCCTGGTACGCCGGTCCGGTGATGGGCCGGAGGTCGTAGAAGGCGTCCGGCAGGTCGAAGGCGTCCACTCGCGGCAAGGAATCGTTTCCGCTTGCTGCCGAGGGCTCTGGTGAGCGTGCCGTCGTCGGCGAGCCGGCCGTGGGCGCCGGCGAGCAGGGCCTCGTACGGCAGGCGGACCCGGTCGAAGGAGGTCAGGCAGTGGTCGACCGGGCTGCCGGGGCGCTGCGGCAGCGGCTGGACGGCGATCCCGGGCAGCGGGCGGCTGTCCTCGTCGGTGAGCGGGGCGAGGAAGAGGAAGATCCCGTGGTCGCGCCCGTCGACGCGCAACCGTGCGGCCACCACCGCGGACTTGGGACCGCCCGCCGGGCCGGTGTTCGGCATGAACTTCCGAGCGGACGGCCCGGGCGTGTGCAGGGTGGAGCTGCGGTCGGTGCGGTCGTAGTCGGCCACGGTCTCCAGGGCGACGGCGTCGTTGCCGCGACCGAGTTCGGTGCCCAGGAAGGTGCCGATCCGGTCCATCCGGAGGCCCGCCAGGGTCCGTGGACGCGGTGGCGGTCGGGGCCGAAGAGGAGGCGGGACAGCTATGCGCTTATCGGTGTCATGTAAACGACCAAGGGGCCGGACCGGGCAGAGGTAACGGCCTTGCGGCCAAGATCACCGGGGCGTGTGCCGGCTCGCCGGAGGCAGCGGCGACGAAGCGGCTGGGCGCCAGCGGCCTTCCGCAGGGTGGCGGGGTGCGGAAAACCGCAACCGGCTCGCCGGAAACCCTCATACCGCCACTGACCTGCGGTTCCTAGCGTGGGAGCCATCAACCTCGACCTCTCCCGGGAGCCCGCCCATGCCGCACGCCGTCCTTGCCATCGCCCAGCAGCCCGCCGACGGCTTCGCCGCGTGGGCGGCCGACCTGGTGGACACCCTGGGCGGCCCCGGCGCCGGTCTGGCGATCGCGCTGGAGAACCTGTTCCCGCCGCTGCCCAGTGAGGTGATCCTGCCGCTGACGGGCTTCGCCGCCGGGCAGGGCGCGATCAGCCTCGCCTCCGCGCTCACCTGGACGACCCTCGGCTCGGTCGTCGGCGCCGTCGTCCTCTACTGGTTCGGCGCGCTGTTCGGCCGGGAGCGGATGCACGCGATCTGGGCCCGGCTGCCCCTGGTCAAGGCCTCCGACCTGGAGCGCACCGAGGCGTGGTTCGCCCGGCACGGGACGAAGGCGGTGCTGCTCGGCCGGATGGTGCCGATCTTCCGCAGTCTGATCTCCGTCCCGGCGGGGGTGGAGCGGATGCCGCTGCCCGCGTTCGTCATGCTGACCACACTGGGCAGCCTGGTGTGGAACGGCGTGCTGGTCATGGCCGGCTTCCTGCTCGGGGACCGGTGGGACGCGGTGGAGACGTACGTCGGCCTGCTGTCCGAGGTGGTCCTGGTGCTGGTCGTGGTGGCCGTCGCCGTCTACGTCGCGGTGCGCTGGCGCGGTCGTGGTCGCGGGCGCAACGGCACCGGCGCCGGGACCGGGGCCGGGACCGGGGCCGGGACCGCTCAGCACCGCCGCACCCGGTGAGCACCCCGGCCGACGCCCCGGCGGGCACCTCGGTGAGCACCCCGGCGGGCGTCCCGGCGGGCGCCCCGGTGGGCTTCGCCGCCCACCCCGTAAGCTCGGGGCCCATGAGCGGGCAGGCAGCGGACACGGCGTCATGGCCGCGCCGTGCCACGGGAGTCCTGCTCGGAGTCGCGACCGCCGCGCTCGCCGCGCTCCACCTCCTCCTCACCGGCGCCGCCCTCGGTCCGTTCCTGCTCTGGCCACGCGCCCGCCCGTACGCGTACCGGAGCCTGCTGGCCGGGGTGCACCGCCTCGCCGGGCTCGAACGGGCCCGGCGCGGCGCGTTCTTCGGCGACCGCTTCCCCCGCCACTACCGCGCGGACGACCGCAGGGTGCTGCGCTACCTCGCGGTGCGCAGTGGCGGCGGGCTGGTCGCCGGGGTGGTGCTGGCGCTGCTCGGCTTCGGGGCCGTCCTGGCGGGGCTGCTGGTCCGGGGGATCCTGCGCGGCTCGCTCGGCTGGGAGGAGCTGCTGACGCAGGCCCTGCTGGGCGGGGTGCTGCTGTTCCTGGCCGTCCAGGGCCTGGTCTCGCTGGCGGCGCTGGACGCCCGGCTCGCCCGCGGGTGCTTCGGCCCCTCCGAGGCCGAGCTGCTGCGCCGCCGGATCGCCGAACTCGCCGACAGCCGGGCCGCGGTGGTCCGGGCCGTGGACGCGGAGCGGCGGCGGATCGAGCGCGACCTGCACGACGGCGTCCAGCAGCGCCTGGTGGCGCTGGCGATGCTGCTGGGCCGGGCGCGCCGCGGCCGGGACCGCGACCGGGACCCGGAGCGGACGGACGCCCTGCTGCGCCAGGCGCACCGGGAGGCCCAGGAGGTGCTGACCGAGCTGCGCGAGGTGGCCTGGCGGGCGTACCCGTCGGCGCTGGACACGCTCGGGCTGGAGGAGGCGCTGGACGGGGTGGCCGGGCGCTGCGCCATCCCGCTGCGGATCCGGTACGAGCTGGCGGGCCCGCTGCCCGAACCCGTCCGGACCGCCGCCTACTTCGTGGTCTCCGAGTGCGTCACCAACGCGGCCAAGCACTCCGCCGCCTCGGCCGTCGAAGTCCGGCTCGGGCGCGCCGGCTCCCTGCTCACCGTCCGCGTCGAGGACGACGGCGGCGGCGGCGCGGACCCGGCGGGCAGCGGCCTGACCGGTCTGCGCGGCCGCCTCGCCGCCCTCGACGGAACCCTCCACGTCGACAGCCCCGCCGGGGGCCCGACCGTCATCACCGCGGAGCTGCCGTGCGCGTGGCCCTCGCCGAGGACTCGACCCTGCTGCGGGAGGGTCTGGTCCGGCTGCTCGCCGAGGAGGGCCACGAGGTCCTGGCGGCGGTCGGCGACGCGACCGCCCTGACCGAGGCGGTCGCGCAGCAGCGGCCGGACATCGTGGTGGTGGACATCCGGATGCCGCCGACGCACACCGACGAGGGACTGCGGGCGGCGGTGGAGATCCGCGGGCGGTGGCCGGAGGTGGGGGTGCTGGTGCTCTCCCAGCACGTCGAACGCGGGTACGCGGCGCAGCTGTTGGCCGCGGGCGCGGAGCGGGTCGGGTACCTGCTCAAGGACCGGGTGGCCGAGGTCGACGAGTTCCTGGACGCGCTGGTCCGGGTCGCGTCGGGCGGCGCGGTGATCGACCCGGAGGTGGTGCGGCAGCTGGTGGTGCGCACCGCCCGCACGGACCCGTCGGCCCTGCTCACCCCGCGCGAGCGCAGCGTGCTGGAGGCGCTCGCGCAGGGCTGGACCAACGCGGCGATCGCCTAGCGGCTGCACATCTCGCAGAGCGCGGTGGAGAAGAACCTCAACGCGGTGTTCGACAAGCTGGAGCTGCCCCGCACCACCGACCACAACCGCCGCATCCTGGCCGTCCTGCGCCACCTCGGGGCGTGAACCGGCCGGTTTCGGGCGCTCAGTGGTGCCAGGCCTGCCCTCCCGTGTTGTGGATGAACCGCTGGAGGACCTTGAGCGCGGTCAGGTACTCCGCGTCGGAGATGCCCGCGTGGCGCTCGGCCCACAGGTCGTCCTGGAGGGCGGCCGCCTTGTCGAAGAACTCCCGCCCCTCGGGAGTGAGACCGAGCCGGCCCCCGGCGGACTCGGCGACCCAGCCGCGCTCGACGGTCGCGTCGATCTCGGCGTCCAGGGCGTCCTGCCCGGTGTCGAGGTAGTCACGCAGGACGCCGGAGACCTCGTCGCGGGTCCGCGCCTCCTCGGCCCGGGCGAGCTGGGCGAGCACCCACCACTGCGGCTGCGTGGTGCCGAGCTCGGCGAGAGCACCGCGGGTGCGGCTGACGACGGCCTTGTAGGCCGCCCACGTCCAGTAGCCGATGGGCTGCTTGATCAGTTCGGTGTCACTGTGCGAGTACTCCATCGCCGGGCCCCTCGGATTCCTGTCGATCTCTCAGATCGGCTGCTCGTTCGCTTCGACGGGACCGACCCTAGAAGTTCAAGTCAGCTTCAGGTCAAGCGGACCGAGCGGACCGAGCGGACCGAACGGACCGCTGGCCGAGCCGGCAGGGGCACGAGAGGTCGTACGAGGAGCAAGTGGCTACCGCCCGGTGGCCCGCAGGCGCTAGCGTCATCACGACCGTGCCGTCTCACTCGTCCGGGTGGTGGCTGCCGGTTCGGCGTGCCCCGCTCTCCCGTACCCCACCGATGTTTTCCCATTCTCCCCCGAGCTCCGAGGAGTTCCATGGTCGACACCGTCAGCTCGCTCGCCTCCCGTGTCCACGACCTGTTGGTGGCGAACCTGAGCAGTCCGGCCGTGCCGACCGTCCCCGGGCAGGGCGCCTTCGCCTCCCTGGCCCGGGCCTTCATGGGTGCCCCGCAGGGCGTCGACATCGCCGCGGGCTTCCACGACGTCATCGGACGGGCCGTGGCGCTCGGCCCCGACGCCGCCTGGCTGGTCGCCGCGGCCCACAGCGGCCTGGCCGGACTGGCCTTCAAGAACCAACAGGTCGACCAGGCGCTCCACCACCTCGACGCCGCGGTGACCTCCGGCTACAACGACTGCGTGGGGCTGCACTCGCCGCCCCTGCGACCGCTCCACGGGGACCCCCGGTTCCGCGCGGCGTACCAGCGCATGCGCATCACCCTGGCGGACATGGACGAACTCCAGTGGCTGCACCGGGAGATGCTGATCATGAATCGGGACGCCACCCAGGCGAGCGTCGACAACATCGGCCGCCGCGACACCGGGGTATCCCTCCTCCCCCAAGCCCCCATGCCGACCCGGGTGCCCAACACCCCGGGCCTTCTGATCGCCCGCGTCGAACTCGCCGCCGTGCAGACCGCCCTCCAACGGGCCGCCATGAAGGCGGAGATGAGCCGCAGCTCCGGCAATGTCAGCCTCAGCCTCATCGACGACAGCTGGGACTACGCCGGCGCCCGTCGCGACGCCTGGCGTGCCGAGGAGCTGGAGTCCCACCGCCACCAGGCCTCTGCGGCACGGGCGTTCGTCGAGCGTCCGGGCGTCTCCACGCTGGTCATCCCCTGCCCGCCGCTGGGCTCGATCGTCTACCCGTCCTGAGCCCTGCCCCCTGCCTACGGGGCGGCGGTTCCCAGCGGACGGACCCAGACGGGGAAGGGCGGGATCTCCGGCTCTTCCCCGGTTTCCTCCTCGGCGGCATCCGTCAGCCTGATCACGCCGGGCTCGTCGTCCGCGAGGAAGGCGGCGACGATCGGCGCGAGGTCGTCGACCGGCACGTACGCGCCGCCGAACGGCAGCTCCTCCGGACCCACCGAGCCGGTGGAGCAGCGCAGTTGACCCGCCTGCTCGTCGTGCCAGACGTAGAAGGTCGCCGGGCCGGCATGGCCCAGGCCGTCGACCCGCGCCCGCAGCAGCGCGGCGGTCCGCGCGAAGGCGGCGACCACCTCACCGACCGTCAGCGACCGCCGGTCCTCGACCTCGGCACTCAGCCACCAGGTGTTGGTCTCCCATTCCGCCGGGCGGTCGTCAGGCTCCAGTACCAGCGGTTCGTCGGCGAGTTCGGCGATGTACGTCAACAGCATCGCGCCAGTATCCCCCGGACGGCTCGGACAGCGCGGACGGCTCGGGGCGCTCGGGGGGCTCGGACGGCGCGGACGGCTCGGACGGCGCGGACGGCTCGGACGGCGCGGACGGCTCGGACGGCTCGGAGAGCTGACAAGACCACCAACGTGCTACAGAACGGCAACAGGCTCGGAAGGGCCTAGGCAGGCGCGGCATCGGATCGGCATTCTTCACAACGGCAGCACGAACGGTCCACCACTGCCTCACCACTCGTCCAGGAGTTCTCCGATGCACGAGCAGCCCGGCGGCCTGCCCGCCGACCCGCAGCGCAACGTTCCCCCGCCGCCCGGCTTTCCTCCCCCTCCCCCTCCCCCGCCCCCGCCGGGCTACCCCTCGATGCCGCCCGGGTACGGCCCGCCACCCACCCCCGCCAGAGCCTCCCGCACCGGCCTGTGGGTGGCGCTCGGCGTGGTCGGCGCGCTGCTGGTGGGCGGCGGCGCCTACGCGCTGACCGGCTCGGACTCCGGCTCCACGGCCAACGGCGGCAACGGCGGCTCTGGAGTCAACGCCGCACCGGCGGGCGGGGGTTCGCTCGACGAGAGCGGCACCACGGGTGGGGGATCGTCCGGCGGAAGCAGCGGCGGGAGCGGAGGCAGCAGCGGAGGCGGGAACGGCAACGCGGCCGGAGGATCGAGCGGCGGAGGCGGGAACGGCGGTGGAGGCAGCGGCGGAGGCGGCGGCGCGGCGCAGGGCTTGCGGAGCATCCGGCTGCCGGCCTCCTTCCTCGGCATGAAGGGGAGCAACGACTTCCCCGCCCTGGCGGAGATCAGGGCAGCGGCGAAGGTCGACGACCCGTCCGCGGTCATCGACGGCACGGTCTACGTGGGCGGCCAGTTCGGGGAGAACTTCGCCACCGCCCTCGGCGCAAGCACGGACCACCCGTTCAGCGAGGCCGAGCGCCGGGAGGCGCTGGCCGGGATGTGGCGCTCGGAGCCGGCGAGCGGAGTGCAGACCACCTACGGCCCGGCCCAGGACGTCGACCCCGGACCGCTGGGCGGCACCATGCAGTGCGCGACGGCGTACTCGAAGCGCGACCAGCCCGACGTCCTCGGGAGCTACTGGTCCAGCGCGATCCAGTGCGTGGTGATCGGTGTCAACACGCTGATCGAGTACTCCGAGAGCGAGTCCCTCTCCGGCATGAAGATCGCCAAGACCGCCGAGGACCTGCGCAAGTTCCGGTCGCAGGCCGAGGTCGCGCGCTGACCTCGACCCGCGTCGGAGCGCAGCCCGGGCTCAGCTCACCTTGTGCAGCACCATCGGCGTCGCGTTGCCGCCGGGGGTCGTCAGGCGGAGGGTCCCGTCCTGCTGGAGGTCGAGGACCCGCTCGCCGTTGGTGCCGCACTGCATGTTGCTGCTGCCGGTCAGCCTGGCGGAGTAGCGCAGTTGGGTCTTGGTGGCGACGTTGAGGGTCCAGGCCCCGGAGCAGTACCCACCGGTGCCCTGCAGCCTGGTCATGGCGGCGAAGGTGTAGCCGATCCAGCTCTCGCCCACCAGTACGGAGAGCTTCACGTTGCCGTCGCTGCCCACGTGCTGAGCCTCCCAGGTACCGAGGAAGGGCTGCGGCACGACGCTGGGCGGCATCGATCTGTCGGTCTGGTCCGGCTCGGGGGAGTCGGAGGGGGCGCCCGACGGGGAGTCCGAGGGGGAGTCGGTGGGCGAGTCGGCGCCAGGCTTCGGCGAGGGCCGGCCGGTACCGGGCGCGGCCGCCGGGGGTGTCGTGCCGGCGGCCGGGGCCGCTGCGGCGGGCGAGTTGGCCGTCGAACGGCCGCCGCTCGTCGAGGCCGAGCTGTCGCCGCCGCCCAGCTTGACCATCCCGTAGCCGGCGAGCGCCACCACCACGGCCCCGGCAGTCACCAGCGCCGACGTCCGGACGCCTCGCCCGCGCCGGCGGGTCGGGGCGGTGGGGGTGACGGGGGCCATCGGGCCGGTGCGGGCGATCGGACCGGTGGGACCGGTGGGGGTGTACGGCACGGGGTGCACGTACGGCACGCGCTGCGAGGGCGCGGGCCCAGGCGCGACCGGGGGCGTGACGGTCGCCCGGTAGTGCCCGCTCGGAACGGGGGCCGGGGCCGGGGCCGGGGCCGGTGTCGGCGCCGGTGTCGGGGCGGGCCTCGGTATCGGGGCGGGCGCCGGCCTCGGGGTCGGCGGTGCAGTCGGGGTCGGCGGCCCGACCGGCGTGGGTGGTGCTGTCGGCGAGGGTGGTGCCGTCGGGGTGGGCGGTGCCGTCGGGGTGGGCGGCGCCGTGAGGGTGGGCGGTGCCGTCGGGGTGGGTGGCGCGACCGAAGGGGTCATGACGACGGACGAGGTGTCCGACTCCAGGTCGAGCAGTTGGACCGCCGCCCGCCCGACCGCCGCCGACAGCTCCGCGGGCAGCCAGCTGCTGCGCCCGAGCCGCTCGCCCGCGGTGCCGTCCGGGTCGAGCTGCGAGCGCAGTTGCTGCGGCGTGGGCCGGCGGCCCGGGTCCTTGGCCAGGCAGCCGAGGATGACGGAGCGCAGCGGCTGGTCGAGCCCCGGGAGGTCGGGCTCCTCGTGCAGCACCCGGTAGAGCAGGACGGCACTGCCGACGCCCTCGCCGAACGGCTGACGCCCGGTGGCGGCCAGCGCGAGGACGGCGCCGAGCGAGAACACGTCGCCGGCGGACCCGGCGGACCGGCCCTGGGCCTGCTCGGGGGACATGTAGCCGGGCGAGCCGATCACATGACCGGTCTGGGTGAGGCCGGTAGTGGAGTCGAGGGCCCGGGCGATGCCGAAGTCGATCAGCCGGGGGCCGTCGAGGGTGAGCAGCACGTTCGACGGTTTGACGTCGCGGTGGACCAGGCCGAGTCCGTGCACGTGGGCGAGCGCCTCGGCGAGACCGACGCCGAGCAGGCGCACGGTGTCCTCGGGCAGCGGACCGTGCTCGTGGACGGCGGTCGAGAGGGAGGGGCCGGCCACGTAACCGGTGGCGACCCAGGGCTGGGTGCCCTCGATGTCGGCGTCCAGGACCGGCGCCGTCCACGCCCCGCCGACCCGCCGGGCCGCGGCGACCTCCTGGCGGAACCTGGCCCGGAACTCCTCGTCCCTGGCCAGCTCGGGGTGGACGGTCTTCACCGCCACGGTCCGCCCGCCGGGGGTCCGGCCCAGGTAGACCTGCCCCATTCCGCCCGCCCCGAGCTGCCGCAGCAGCCGGTACTCGCCCAAACGTCTCGGGTCGTCAGGACCCAGTGGCTGCATGGCCGCACTCCCTCGGGGATCGGTAGGTCGCAGCTGACGCTACCGGTCCCCGGGGGCCGACGGGGGGCGAAGAAGATCACGGATCGGAAAGAGTGCGGACCATTTCAACTCCCCTGCACGGAAGGGGTGTCAGGGACCTGTCGGGGCGGATCCGCCGTCCGGGCCGTCCGCTTCGACGGCGGACGGGGTTCCCGCCGTGACGCGCACCAGTTCCCCGTAGGTCATGGGCACGACGGTGTGCGGGTGCCCGGCAGCCGCCCACAGCACCTCGTACTGCTGCAGCGCGGTGTCGACCACCGTGCGCAGTGGGGCCGGGTGCCCGGTCGGGGCGACGCCACCGATGGCCTGCCCGGTGGCCTCGCGGACCTGGGCGGCACCGGCCCGGGTGATCGGACCGGTGCCCAACTGCTCGGCCAGGTAGGCGGTGTCGACCCGGTGGGCACCGCTGGTCATCACCAGCAGGGGCTCACCGTCGCACAGGAACACCAGGCTGTTGGCGATGGCCCCGACCTCGCAGCCGAGGGCCGCCGCAGCCTCCGCCGCCGTACGGGCGGAGTCGGGCAGGACGACGATCTCACCGGAGACGTCGGCCGCCGCCAACGCCTCGGCGACCGCGAGGCTTCGGATGGGGAGAGAAGAGGAGGTCATCGGGCCATCATGCCGTTCGCTCATGAGTCCCGCTCATGCCATTTCGCCCTGAGGTTCACTCATGACCGCGGCCCATGAGCCGGGCTCATGACACGGCCCCATGAGTCCCGCTCATGACGGAGCCTCATGAGCCTCTCTCATGACCCCCAACCCCATGAGTGCGGCTCATGCCCCGGGCTCATGAGTTCCTCTCATGTCCGACGCCGCCCATGAGCCCCACGCATGACCGACGTCCATGAGCCCGGCTCATGCCTCCCCCCGCCCCCTCCCCCTGCGCACCGACACCCGCGCACCGGCATCGACACCGGCACCGACACCGGCCCGGCCCGCCGCGCTCAGCACCGCCCGTACGCCCGCCGTCAGCACGGACGCGTCCCTCCCCGCGCCCCACACCACCCGGCCGCCGGGTCCCCCGGCCCGGGCCTCGACGTACGCGACCGCGTCCGGGCCGGAGCCCACCGCGTGCTCACTGAAGGAGAGGATCTCCACCCCGACCGCGTCGGCGACCGCGTCCAGCGGGCCTGCGCCGGTGCCCCGCTTCCCGTCGACCTCGGCCCAGTCGTCGCCCACCCGCCAGGCCCATGAGGAACTCTCATCGAGGTACTCCGCCCGGAACAGCCCGTACAGTTCCTCGCCCGTCACCTCCTTGCCGCTGTCGTCGGTCGCCTCCTGCACGATCCGCGCGAACTCGATCTGCAGCCGCCTCGGCAGCTCCAGTCCTTCTGCGCTCTGCAGCAGGTAGGCGATCCCGCCCTTGCCGGACTGGCTGTTGACCCGGATCACCGCCTCGTAGTCGCGTCCGAGGTCGGCCGGGTCGATCGGCAGGTACGGCACCGACCAGGGCGCCTCCCGCTCGGGGACGCCCAGTTCGGCGGCGGCCTCGGCGTGCCGCGCGAACCCCTTCTTGATGGCGTCCTGGTGGGTGCCCGAGAAGGCGGTGTGCACCAGGTCGCCGACGTACGGGTGCCGCTCGTGGACGGGCAGCCGGTTGCAGTGCTCGACGGTGCGCCGGATCTCGTCGATGTCGGAGAGGTCGAGCATCGGGTCGACGCCCTGGGTGTGCAGGTTGAGCGCCAGGGTCACCAGGTCGACGTTCCCGGTGCGCTCGCCGTTGCCGAACAGGCAGCCCTCGACCCGCTGCGCTCCGGCCAGGACCGCGAGTTCGGCGCAGGCGACACCCGTGCCACGGTCGTTGTGCGGGTGGACGGAGAGGATGACCGCGTCGCGCCGCTCCAGGTGCCGGTCGAGGTACTCGATCTGGTCGGCGTAGACGTTGGGTGTGGCGATCTCGACCGTCGCGGGCAGGTTGTGGACCACCGGCCGGTCGGGGCTCGCGTCCCAGAGCCGGGTGAGCCCGTTGCACACCTCCAGGGCGTAGTCGGGCTCGGTCAGGTTGAACACCTCGGGCGAGAACTGGAACCGCAGGCCGTCCCGCCCCTCCCCCAGCCGGGCCATGTGCGTCGCGGCCTCGGTGATCAGCGCCCGCAGCTGCGCCCGGTCCTTGCCGAGGACGACCTCCCGCCACAGCGGCGCGGTCGCGGTGTAGAGGTGGACGACCACGCGCGGCAGTCCGGCGACGGCTTCGAAGGTGCGCTCGATCAGGTCGGCGCGGGCGGCGGTGAAGACGACGACGGTGACGTCCTCGGGGACGGCTCCGGGAGTGGTGGCCAGTCGGCGGACGAAGTCGAAGTCCGTCCGGCTGGCGGAGGGGTAGCCGACCTCGATCTCCTTGAAGCCCATGGCCAGGAAGAGGTCGAACATCCGCTGCTTCCGTGCCGGGTCCATCGGCTCGGCGAGCGCCTGGTTGCCGTCCCGCAGGTCGACGGGCACCCACAGCGGCGTCCGCTCGATGCGCCGGCCGGGCCAGCGCCGCATCAGCGCGGGGACGTGGACCCGTTCGTGGGCGGGACGGTAGCGGTGGGAGGGCATCGCGCCGCCGCGCTGGGGGTTCCAGGCGGGGGCGCCGGTCGGGACGGGTCCGGCGGGGGTGTGCAGGGTCGGGAAGATCATGCGAGTTCCTCATGACGCGTACCGGTGACCGGCAGGACGGCGCCCCGCAGCGGGGTGCCGGTCCGGTCATGCCCCGCTGCGGCCACCAAGAAGAAGGCCTCCCACGCGGAGGGTCCACGGCTGCATGCCGGGTAGAGTAACCACGACAGAAGTCCTCAGACAACCTGACAGGTGGACCCGATGACCCCGCTCCGCCCCTCCCCTCTCGCCGAACAGGCCGCCGCGCGGATCGAGGAGCAGATCCGGACGGGCCAGTGGCCGGTGGGCGGGAAGCTGCCGGGAGAGGTGGCGCTGGCCAAGGAGCTGGGCGTCGGCCGCTCGACCGTCCGGGAGGCGTTGCGCACGCTCGCCGCGGCCGGAATGGTGCAGAGCCGCCAGGGCTCCGGGGTGTTCGTCACCGCCGACCGCCCCACCGGGGACTGGTCCGCCCGGCTGCACCGCGCCGAGCTGGCGCACGTCTACGAGGTGCGGACGATGGTCGAGGTGCAGGCCGCCCGCCTCGCCGCCACCCGCCGCACGGAGGCGGACCTCGCCGCGCTCGACGCAGCCCTCGCCGCCCGCCGCGCGGCGGGCGAGGCCGACGACACCGCCTTCGTGGACGCGGACATCGCCCTGCACACCGCCGTCGTGGCCGCCGCCCACAACCCCGTCCTGAACGACCTCTTCGCCCAGTTCGCCCCGGTTCTGCGCGACCGACTGGTCACCCTCGTCGGCCTGTTCGACATCCGCGCCGAGGACCCGAACCAGGGCTACGACGCGCACGCCGCCCTCGTCCGCGCCATCCACCAGGGCAACCCGGACGCCGCCGGCCAGGTCCTCGCCAGCGAGCTGGAGTCCACCCGCTCCCGCCTGCTGACGGACTGAGCAGAGCGGGCCGAGCACCCCGCCCGAGCCGGACACCCCGTCCGGACCGCGCACCCCGCCCGAGCCGAGCACCCCGTCCGGACCTGGCACCGCGAACCGGGAGCCGTGAACCCAAGCCACCCCCGACCGCGTCGACCCCGATGGAGAACCCGCCACCCCCGGCACAGCAGTCTCCTGATGCGACGTCACACAGTTTTCACACCACGGCCACCCACCGGTCGCGAATGCCGCTGACGCTGTGTCAGGCAAGTCCGTGACGGCCTGCTCCGCGCACGAATGACCAACGGTCTCGCACCGCGTGTCCGATTCGTGCGCAAGCATCACCCAAGCAGCGAACGGGCTTTCACTCCAATAACACGGTATGACTAGTATCGCTTCGTCAAAATCCCGTGCCCGGACGGCCCGTCCCTCACCGGTCGGCCGCCAGCCCCAAGGAGACTGCTCTGCGCGCGCGTGCGAATCGGCGGCCACCGACGCCGAAGGGCCCCCGCAGGCGTCCACGCCTGTCCCTGCGGGCGGCGCTTCTCGTCCTGGCCATCGTCCCCAGCCTCGCCCTCGTCCTCCTCTGGGTGGCCACCAGCGGCGGGATCGTCCTCGACTACCGGCAGCAGGCTGCCCAGGGCCTCCTGGCCCAGAAGGCCGGCCAGCCGTCGAACATCGTCTACTACAACCTCCAGGAGGAGCGCCGGCTCAGCGCCGAGGCGCTCGCCCGGCCCGGCACCGCCACGGAGCAGCTGCGCCGCCAGCGGCAGTCGACCGACGACGCGGTGCGCCAGTTCCAGGCCCTGTCCGGCGAGACCGCCGACAGCGCGCCCGAGGAGGTGCGCAGCGCCGTCGCCGAGGCCCGCCAGGCCATGGGGAAGCTGGCCGAGCAGCGCGCCGCCGTCGACCGCGGCGCCGTCGACCAGCAGACCGTCTACGCCTACTACACCGACCTCATCACGGTGGACCTGCGGCTGTTCACCGCGCTCAGCCACGTGGACGCCGGTGAGGTCGCCTGGATCTCCAAGACCCTGGTCAACGCGTTCTGGGTGAAGGAGATGCTCGCCCGCGAGGACGCGATCCTGGCCCGCGGCTGGCCCGCCGGCCGGCTCGGCACCGCCGACTACCAGGCCGTCCAGCAGACCATCGGCGCCCAGGACCACCTGCTCACCGTCCAGGTCCTCCCGTACCTCCCGGACGGGGAGGCGCCCGCCTGGCGCGACCTGATGAACAGTCCCGCCTGGCAGGCGAAGACCGCCGTCGAGCAGCAGCTGACCAGGCCCACCGCCGCCGAATCCAGCGGCAACGTCAGGCTGCCGGCCGCCCAGGACCAGTGGCGCCAGGCCCTCGACCAGCTCAACCCGCAACTGGTCAAGGTGATCGAGACCCGCAACAGCGGCATCCTCGAGGTCGGCAAGACCAACGTCACGGGCCTGCTGATCCGGGTCGTGCTGACCACCATCGTCGGCGTGGTCACGGTGGTCGCGGTGTTCATCGCCTCCTGGCGTCTCAGCCGCTCGCTGCGCCGCCGCATCAAGGAACTGCACGCCCAGGCCGAGGAGATGCAGCGCACCCTGCCCGAGGTGGTCGAGCGCCTCGGCCGCGGCGAGCGGGTGGACGTCGAGGCCGAGACCCGCGCCATCACCGCCGGTCCGCACGGCGACGGCACCGGCGCTCCCACCGCCAACGGCACCCACACCGGCAACAGCACCGGCACCGGCACCGGCACCGACGAGCTGGCCCGCCTCGGGCAGGCGCTCAACCTGGCCCGCTCCGCCGCGCTGGAGGCCGCCGTCGCGCAGGCCGAGCAGCACCGCGGCTTCGAGCGGCTGCTGCAGCGCATCGCCCGCCGCACCCAGCTGCTGATCGGCCGCCAGCTGCGCAAGCTGGACGAGCTGGAGCGCAAGCACGAGGACCCGGAGGTCCTGGAGGGCCTGTTCGACCTCGACCACCTCACCGCCCGGCTGCGCCGCTACGAGGAGAACCTCGTGATCATGGCCGGCGGACAGCCGCAGCGGCGCTGGCGCAAGCCCGTCCCGCTCCTGGACGTGCTGCGCGCCGCGCAGGGCGAGGTGCAGGACTACCGCCGGATCATGCTCGATGTCGAGGGCCACCCGTGGCTCTCCGAGCGGGCCGTCGGCCCGGTCGCGCACGTGCTCGCCGAGCTGATGGAGAACGCCACCACCTTCTCCAAGCCGCCCACGCCGGTCGACGTCCGCGCCGCCATGGTCGGCCGCGGGCTCGCGATCGAGATCGAGGACCGCGGCCTCGGCATGGATCCGGACCAGTACGACGCGGCCAACGAGCTGATGCGCCGTCCGCCGCGCACCGACGTGCTGGCCCGCGCCGACGACATCCGCCTCGGCTTCCACGTGGTGGCCCGCCTCGCCTCGCTGCACGGACTGAAGATCGAGTTCCGCCCGTCGGCCTTCGGCGGCACCCGGGTGGTCGTGCTCGTCCCCGACGAGCTGGTCATCGAGGGCGACACCGGGCTCCCGGACGGCGTCACCGGCACCTCCGCCGGCACCACCGCCGAACCGATCCCGCTGGTACGGCGCTCGCGCCGGGCGGTGCGCTCCGCCTCCGACGAGGTGCCCGCCGCGGCACCGCCCGGTCCGGCGGTCGCACCGGTGGAGTCCTTCCCGCCGGCACCGGTGCACAAGCCGCCGTACCTGCCTGCGCCCGTCCAGCAGCCCTACCAGCCGGAGCCTCTCCAACCGGCGCCCCACCACCCGGAGCCCTTCCAGCAGCAGCCCCTCCCGCAGCCCCTACCGCCCGAGCAGCCGATCGAGCACAGCTCCCCCGACGATCCGGCGCCCGCGCAGGATGCCCCGGTCTCCCCGACCACACCGGTCTACCCGGACATCGCCTACGCGAGGGTCACCGAGGCCGAGGCCCCGTACGCCGACGAGCAGTACCGCCCGGCCGACCACTACCGGCTCGCCGAGCGGCGCGGCAACCGCGAGTACCCCACGTCGGTGCCGTACAGCCCGGCGGAGGGCGGGCAGCCGCCGCTGCCGCAGCGCGTGCGGCAGCGCAGCCTGGCCGCCGAGCTGCGGGTGCCCCCACCGGCCCGCCCTCAGTGGGTCGAGCGCCGCACCGAAAGCCCCTCCGAGAGCCCCGCGCCGGCCGCAGGCCCGTTCCAGCGCTCCGACCAGCGCTCCGAGAGCCCGGTGCGGCGCTCCGGCGCGGCGATCGGCGCCTTCCAGCGCCAGTCCCGGGCCGCCCGGGCCCAGGACAGCGGCGAGCACCGGCTGCCCGCGGTCCCCACCCCGCCGGATCCCTCCACGCCGACGGTCCCCTCCCCTTGGGCCCTGCCTGCCGCTGACCCCCGAACCACACGAACGGATGAGCAGTGATGAACCGCACGATCGCCACCCACCAGGACCTGGACTGGTTGCTGGACGGACTCGTCGACTCGGTGCCCGGCACCAGGAACGCCGTTCTGCTCTCCGACGACGGCCTCGTGGTCAGCCACTCCCGGAGCATCGAGCGCGCCGACGCCGAGCGCTTGGCCGCCGTCGCCACCGGCCAGCAGAGCCTGGCCCGCGGGGTCGGTCAGCTCTTCGACGGCGGGGACGTGCACCAGGTGATCGTCGAGCTCGCCGAGTGCTGGCTGTTCATCATCGCCGCCGCACAGGGCACCCACCTGGCCGTGATCGCCTCCCAGGAGGTGGACGCCGAGGTGATGTCCGTCGCGATGCACACCCTGGTGCAGCAGGTCGGACAGAAGCTCGCCACCCCCGCCCGCAGCGACGGCGCACCCGCACCCGCCGCCCCCGCCCCGTTCGACGCCTTCGCTGCCCGGAACCGGGGCTGACGCCAGGTGGGCCCGTACGGGAACGACGGCTGGGGGGACGGCCGGGACGGCACCCATGACGAGAGTCGTCCCCGCCGCGTGGCGCCGCACTGGAGCGAGCTGGAGGACGAGGGCGCGGAGGACGAGGCGGGCAGCATGGTCCGCCCGTACACGATCACCCGCGGCCGGACCGCCCCCGAGCGGGACGACCTCACCCTCATCACCGTGCTCACCACGGTCGAGGAGGAGGCCGCCGCGGCCCTGGCGCGGGGCAGCCGCGCCGGTGCCCGGGGCCTCCAGCCCGAGCACCGAGCGATCCTCGAACGCTGCCGTCGCCCGGCAGCCGTCGCCGAGGTGTCGGCCGGCCTGGACCTCCCGGTCTCGGTCACCAAGATCCTGCTGGGCGACCTGGTCGCCCAGGGCCTGCTGAAGGCCCAGGCGCCGCTCTCGGTGGCCCGGGCCGCCGGGGGCGCCGACCTCGCCCTGCTCACGGCCGTACGCGAAGGACTCCGGAGACTCTGAACATGGCAACCCCCCACTCCGCCACCGGCACCGC
Organism: Kitasatospora sp. NPDC023120; assembly: GCF_055560835.1. Taxonomy (NCBI): domain Bacteria; kingdom Bacillati; phylum Actinomycetota; class Actinomycetes; order Kitasatosporales; family Streptomycetaceae; genus Kitasatospora; species Kitasatospora sp. NPDC023120. The sequence goes on from NZ_JBVHHY010000015.1 coordinate 16,827, forward strand.
CATCGGCGACCCCACCACCGCCCCGGCCGCCGTCAAGATCCTGATCGCCGGCGGCTTCGGCGTCGGCAAGACCACCCTGGTCGGCTCGGTCAGCGAGGTCACCCCGCTGCGCACCGAGGAGTACCTGACCCGCGCCAGCATCGGCGTGGACGACCTGTCCGGCGTCGACCAGAAGGGCACCACCACCGTCGCCCTGGACTTCGGCCGGATCACCGTCAGCCCCGACCTGGTTCTCTACCTGTTCGGCACGCCCGGGCAGGAGCGCTTCTGGTTCATGTGGAACGACCTGGTCAACGGCGCCCTCGGCGGGATCGTCATCGCCGACACCCGCCGGCTGGAGACCAGCTTCGCCTCCATCGACTTCTTCGAGAGCCGGGACATCCCGTTCGTGGTCGCGATCAACTGCTTCCACAACACCAACACCCGCACCCCCGAGGAGATCCGGGCCGCGCTGGACCTCGACCCCCAGGTCCCGATGCTGCTCGGCGACGTGCGCGAGCGCGCCTTCGGGCGGGACCTGCTGCTCGCCCTGGTCGACCACCTGATGGAACTCGCCGCCGTCTCCCCCGTCGGCTGAACCCCCTCGCCCGTCGGCTGGCGGCCCCCTCTCCCGAGCCGATCCCGTCGCCCGACAAACCCGTCCCCCGCCGATCCCGTCCCCGGCTGAACCGCACTTCTCTGGAAGCACCACCATCACCACACCACCCCTGCGCGTCCTCGTCCACGGCGGCGGCGTCGGCGGCCTCACCCTCGCCACCGCGCTCGCCCGGCAGGGCCACCACGTCGACGTCGCCGAGCTTCGCGAGCAGCCGGAGGCGCTCGGCGTCGGCATCATCCAGCCCTCCAACGCCCTGCACGTGATGCGCGAGATCGGCGTCCTGGACGAATGCCTGGCCGTCGGCTACGAGTGGGAGGTGCTGACCATCTGCGACCCGGCCGGCGCCACCCTCGCCAGGATCCCGCAGCCCCGGATGGGCGACGCCCCCGCCAACAACGGCATACCGCGCCCCGCCCTCGCCCGGGTCCTCGCCGACGCCGCCGCCAAGGCCGGTGCGACGGTGCGGTTCGGCACCACCATCGCCTCGGTCGCGGACGACGGCGCGGGCGTCGACGTCACCCTCACCGACGGGCACGCCGCCCGCTACGACCTGGTCGTCGGCTTCGACGGCATCGGCTCGCCGCTGCGCCGGCACCTGTACGGCGAGACGTACGCCCCCGAGTACACCGGCTTCGCCAACTGGCGGGTGACGATGCCGCGTTCGCCCGAGGTGCAGGGCGTGGTGATGTCCTCCGGCAACCTCGAGGCGAAGGCGCTGCTCACCCCGATCAGCGAGGAACTCATGTACCTGGGCGCGGTGTTCGCCGAAGCCGAGGACTTCCGCCCGGACCCCGAGCGCGCCCACGAGCAGCTCCGCGAACGCCTGGCAGGCTTCGGCGACCCGATCGCCGCCGCACTCGCGCAGGTCACCGACCCGGCCGCCGTGGTCTACTCGCGGATCTCCCAGGTCACCGTCGAGCAGCCCTGGCACGTCGGCCGGATCGTCCTCGCGGGCGACGCCGCCCACGCCTCCACCCCGCACCTCGCCCAGGGCGCCGCGATGGCCGTCGAGGACGCGCTCGTCCTCGCCCGGAGCCTGGACGCGGCGGGCGACGTCCCGACCGCCCTCGCCGCCTGGGAGGCCAGACGCCGCCCGCGCGCCATGTGGGTCCAGGCGCTGTCCCGCGCGGTCCTCAAGCAGGAGACCGGCACGCCGACCACCCCGGAGGAGGACGAGCTGCTCAAGGTCGGCATCCCGGGCGCGGCGCACGTCCTCGTCCAGCCGTACTGACGGCTACGGCGGTCGGCGGTCGGCGGGCTCAGCGGAGCGCTTCGGCGCTCCGCTGGGTCTGCCAGACGCCGATCTGACGGATGACGATGATGATCAGCACACCAGCCAGCACGTTCAGTGCCGCGGCGACGCTCCCCAGGTACACGGCCTGACGCAGGTCGTCCTCCGAGAGCGCCTCCTTCATGACCTCGTAGGTGTACCCCCGCCCCACGTAGCCTCCGATGAGCATTGCCCCCCACCAGATGCCGAGCACCGGGCCGAGCGGCCGCCGCCGGGGCGCGCTGGCCAGCCTGATGTCCGCCACGACCTGGTACGGGATCCAGAGGTTCGCCACCGGGGTGATCCAGGAGACGACCACCCAGCCCCGGGCCCGGCGCTGGCTGTCCGGACCGCCCAGCGACTCGGCGTTGAGCCGCGCCCGCCACAGCCACACCAGGAACACCACACCGGCCGGAATCATGAACGTCAGGACCTGAAACCCGTCGAAGTAGCCCGCGAAGTCGGCGACCGACTGGATGTCCGACAGCGTCGCCTTCCCCGCGAGGGTGTCCTCGACCACGAGGTAGGCCCACCAGTCGGACACCGTGTGCAGCACGTCGTACACCAGCACCAGCGCTATCAGGAGCGAGGCGGCGACGCCCAGGCCGGAGAGGGCCCGGTACTGCGGCACTCCTGCCTGCCCGCCCGCGCCGACGGAGGTGCCGTGCTGTGAATGGTCCATGTCTCCCCCAGAGTTCATGTCGAGCGGTTCATGTCCAGCGGTTCGTGTCCAGCGGTTCGTGTCCAGCGGTTCGTGTCCAGCGGTTCGTGTCGGCGGTTCGTGTTCAGCGGTTCGTGTCCAGCGGTTCGTGTCGGCGGTTCGTGTTCAGCGGTTCGTGTCGGGCGGTTCGTGTTCACCAGAGTCCGGTCAACTGCAGTGCCCGGTAGCCGAGCCAGCCCATCAGGGCCAGCGCGAGCGCCAGCCCGGCGCCCGCGAACATGGCCGTGTGCGTCGCGTTCCGGGACCGCCAGATCATCATCCGCTGCCGACGCCCGACGGACGCGAACGCGTTCTTCAGGGCGAACGCCACGTGGGACGTGGAGGTCTCCGCCGACAGGACGCGCAACACCCAGCCCCGCAGCCCCTTGCGCGGGAGCCCCACCGGGAACACCCGGGGAGTCCAGGAGCCGTCGAAGACGACGACGGCGGAGATCCAGTGCCCGCCGGTGCCCAGCCCGTCCGGCGGCACCGGGCTCGGCAGGTGCTCGTTCAGCCGGTCCACCACGTCGGACTCGCCGCCCGGAACCAGCAGGACCAGCTTCCCGGCCGGCTGGGTGGTGCGCACCTGCTCGACCTCCCACCACAGCCCGTCCCCCTGCCCCAGGCGCAGGACGATGAGCTGGGACAGATCCATCAGCCGCAGCACGGTGGGTTTCCAGTCGTCCTGCGGCAGGTAGAACCGCGCCGCTCCGAGGTGCGGCAGTCGCTCCCCCGGTCGCCCCACCGCGATCACGGGGCCGATGGCGCCCAAGGCACTGGCGAGTTGTTCCTCCCGGGTGTGGAGGTTGATGTCCGCCCCGTCGTCCACCTGGGCGGCGCTCTCGTCGTCGCCGAAACTGCGCAGGTAGAGCACCGGTCGGCGACCGCTCAGCAGCAGTGCCCGGGCCGCCGGCCGCGCCGCGTACGGGCGGGTGCGGCGAAGGATCAGGAAGCCCGACAGCATGGCTGCCACGCCACCGACGAGCAGCAGGAACTGCGCCTCCAACGGCATCTTGTGGCCGTCCCGCTCCGACACCTCGATGGCGTAGGTCCCGACTCCGAACAGCACCAGACCGAGGCTGTTGATCAGTCGGAGGACCCGCTGCCACGGCCGCCGGGGCGGGACGTACTCGCTGACGATCCGCACGAGTTCGGCGGCTCCCGACCTGCGGCGGTGCCGCAGCCACAGGGCGGGGCCGAGCAGTACCAGGGCGGACACCCCGAACCAGAGCGCCACGACCGCGTTCCGGCCGGAATCCTGACCCAGGCCCACGCTGATCAGCAGCTGCAGCGCGACGTAGGCCGACAGGACGGCGAGCCCCGTGACCAGTCTCGCGAACATCCGCAAACGCGACGACACTTCAGCTCACCCCCGAGCCTTCTCCTCCGACATCAATGAGCGGAACGTCTACTGCCCGTACCACAGTTGATTGATCGTCATGCGCATGGAGACGGTCTTGTGTCCACTCGGGACCACGCGGCAGGCTGACGGCCTCCCCGGTCGACCGACCGACGTCCGGGAGGTACGAGGCCGCGCCTGTTCCGCCGCCCGTCTACGACAAGTCCGCTGGCGACTCGGTCCGCGACAGCGGGGCCGCCGCTTTCGGGAACTTGTAGAGGTTTGGCCAGACCGTGGGTCTCGGCAGGAGCAACAGCACTGACGGGGTCGTGCGATCGTGGGTGCCGTGAACGAACCGGTGGAGCGCGTAGATGATCAGGATCGGGTGCTGGCGGTGGTGGACCGCGGTGAGGCCATCCGTCGAGGCTGGCTGCACCGCATAGCGACGACGGTCTGCCGCGATCAGCAGGGGCGGGTGTTGGTCTATCGGCGGCCCGAACACCTGTCCCGGTTCCCCGGCCACCATGAGGTGATGTTCGGTGGGGCTGTAGACGTAGGCGAGTCCTACGAGCAGGCGGCGGCCAGGGAGTTGGCCGAGGAACTGGGCATTCACGTGCCGGTGCGCTTCTTGTTCAAGTTCCTGTGCCGGGGGGCGATCAGCCCGTACTGGCTCGGCATGCACGAGGCCGTGATCACGGGCGAGGTGACACCTGACCCGGGAGAGGTTGCCTGGCACGGTTGGCTGACGGAGACGGAGCTGCAGGAGGCCGTGCGGCAGTGGCGCTTCATTCCGGACGGGCAGGAGGCGTTCGATCGCTACCTCACGCGTCGCCACGGCCTGCCCGAGATCCGGTCGTGACGCGAGACGGGCCGCACGGGTCGGGCACGGCTGGTCTTGGACCGCTCCGCCCGCCGGGCGACCCGGTCCGCACGTACCACCACACGGTCTGCGACGGGCGCGATCAAACTGCTCAACGAGCCCGCGCTGCAGGGGCTCCAGCTGCGCGCGACGCGGTAGCGGCAGCATCCGCGATCTCGTGGCGCCGCCTCCAGACGGCGGCAGAGATCCGGGCAACCAGCCGGGCCGCCGGGTCGGTGTGATCCGTACCGGAGGCGAGCGGGCCGGTGTAGCACACGGCGATCAGGTACGGCGGGCAGTCGTAGGGGTGAACGAGCCCGACGCTGTGCCGGACGCCGGGAAACCAGCCGTTCTTGAAGGCGATCCGGATGTTCGAGGGGAGGCCGGCGGCGAGGTCCACCCGGAACTCGTTGCGCTCCAGGAGGGCCAGCAGCTCCGGCTCGTCGGCGAGGGAACGCAGGAGACGCACGAGGTCGCGGGCGCTGACCCGGTTGTGCACGCCCTCGGCGCGCGCCGCGTAGTCCTCGATCCCGCGCGGGCTGGAGCTGCGGGTGGCACCCGCCTCGCGCCAGACGTCGGCGACGGACTGCGGGGTCGTGCGGGCCAGGCAGAGGTTGGTGGCGAGGTTGGAGGAGTGCGTGATCATCCGCTCGGCGAGGAGGCGGAGGGGGACGTGGGTGCCGAGGAGTTCCCAGGGCAGCGGATCGCTGTCCCAGTCCGGGTCGTTGCCGAACTCCCCACCCACGACGGACTCGAACCGGTTCACCACCGGCACCTCGGCGTCGAGATTCGCCCCACTGCGGGTCAGTGCGGCCAGCACGGCGATCTTCATCGTGCTCGCGGCATCGTGCAGTTCGTCCGGCGCACGCAGGAAGACCGGCTCCGCCTCGCCCGCCCAGGGGGCAACCACTACAGAGAGCATGGAGGAAGAGTAGGGGAGGAAGCGGTCAGACCTCGGCCGTTGCGGCGAACGACACGAACGCCCGCCAGGCGGCGGGGTCAAAGGTGAGGCGGGGACCGCTCGCGTCCTTGGAGTCACGGACGAGTACAGCGGTCGTCGCCTCGGCAACCTCAACGCACGCGCCGCCTTCGTTGCTGCTGTGACTGCTCTTGAACCAGGCCAGTTCCACGCCTCCTGACGGTACGCCAACGGCCCGCCATAATCGCGTCGTGCGAGAGTGCAGGCTGTCGCATCTCATAGATCGCTCGCGCATAAGCCTCCGTCTGAAGGAGCCCGGGGATCAGGAGAGTCGTGTAGTCGTGGTGTTCAATGGCGATGTCCTCCAGGCTCACGTAGCCCCGGAACCAAGCCGGGTGTCGCATCCGGGCCTTGGCCCGCGCGCTCACCACATCGTTCTTCGCGACCGCCAACAGCCCACCGGCGTTGAGGTTCCTGTCCACCGCTACCAGCAGCTCCGGCTGCGGGGTCCGCACCCCGCGTTCCACCGCACTGATCAGGGCTCCCCGTAGCCGACGCGCTCCCCCAGCTCCTTCCGCGTCAGTCCGGCCTGCTCCCGCAGGAGCTTGATCTGCTTGCCGATCGCCCGGAAGAAGTCCGAGACCTCCGTCAGGCCCTCCGGCAGTTCCGTCGCACGTCGTCGCCCGGCTCGCTGTTACGCGCCGCACCCATCGCGACCACCCCGCCTGTGATTGAGCCACGAGACAAAAAGCTGTCCGCATCAATACAAGCACTCTCCGTACTCGCCGGATGCATGGTCAGCGTACGTCCGCGCCGTCACGCTTCTACCCATGACGACCGAGATCCCTCTCGCCAACCCCCGATCCCACACCACCACCCTCGACGCCACACCCAAGGGCGCCGCGACCTGCCGGCGGATCGCCAGACGTCAACTCACCGCCTGGGAACTGAACTCGACGCACACCGAGCCGTTCTACTCCGCCCTCCTGATCGTCGCGGAGCTGGCCGCGAACGCGATCACGCACGGACGCGTTCCGGGGCGCGGGTTCGAGCTGCACCTCGCGCTCACCACCTCCGTGCGCCGGGGCACCACCCTTCGCATCGCCATCAGCGACCCCAGGGGCGACCGGCTCCCCGTCCTCCCCACCACCCACATCCCCAATGCCCAGTCCGGGCGCGGTCTCACCCTCATCGACGCCCTCTGCGACCGCTGGGGAACCCTCCCCCGGCACCCCGACTCCAAGACGGTCTGGGCCGAACTCGACCTGGCCGACTCCCCCGATGCCGTCTGAACCCCGCCATAGCGAGGGCCACGCCACCCTCTGCACCCTTCTCCCCCTCGCACCCCCAACAGCCACCCCGTAAAGGACAGGAGTGGGAAGTCGGCGAACCCGACTTCCCACTCCTCGGGCGGTCCATCAAAAGACCCAGCGCGGAAATCCCGTCGCGGTAGTGCCCGCAAGGTTGGTGGAATGGAGGTATGAGTTTCTCTCATGTCGACGCGACCGAGATCGTCTTACCCGTTCACATCCGCGATCTGACGCCCGCCGACCTGCCGGCGTGCACCTGGTCGGGATCCGCGACCCACCTGCGCCAGGTCGCCCGGGAGTTGGTACGGGCGAAGGTCGGCGAGGTGGACTACCTCGCCGTCTGCACCGGGGCCGACCTCCCCGTGGCGATCGGCGGCGTCGACTACCAGGTCACCCCCGGCGCGGGCGTGCTGTGGCAGCTCGCGGTGCTCCCGGCCCTCCAGTCCCACGGACTCGGCTCGCTGCTCATCCGGGCGGCCGAGGACCGCATCCGGGCGCGCGGTCTCCGACGGGCCGAACTCGGGGTGGAGGACGACAACCCGCGGGCCCGTGCACTGTACGAGCGGCTCGGGTACACGGCCTTCGACCGGCGGCCCGACGCCTGGGACGAGGAGGCGCCCGACGGCTCGATCCGCAGGTACGAGACCATGTGCACGATCATGGGCAAGGACCTGACGTAGGGGACGGCTGGTGGAGGGGAAACCCCCGTGCACCGGTTGATCGGTTCGGGGGACACTACGCGGATGATCTCCGACGCCATCCAGACCGCCGTCCAGACACCACAGGAACGGGCCCTCGGGCATGTGGCCGGGCTGTCGTCCGGTCCGCCGGTCGATCCGGCACTGCGCGTGACCCTCAACTTCCATCCGGACCGGGTGGCACACGGCAAGCCCCTCCTCGAGGCGCTGGCGGAGGGTGGCGTCTACCTGTCCCAGTTCGTCACAGGGACGAGCAACGGCGGCCTCACCGCCCACCCCGGCGGCGACCGGTGGCGGTGGGAGAGCCGGATCTTCGACGGCGCCTACGACGACGCGGCGGTCGGCGAGCGGCCCGTCTACGGGGCGCTGAACTTCCGCCGCAAGCCGGTCGGTGCGGCGCCGCGGTTCGGCTCCGCGCACCTGCGGCTCACCCCCGAGACGCTGACGCGGACCACGTTCTGTTATCCCGACAGCTTCCTGGAGCCCGCGGACTTCGGCACCGCGGACCGCATGGGGCTCATCGAACTCGCCCTGGCCGACCGCCAGGACGCCCTCGACGACTACATCGAGGCGCAGGTGCACGGACCGGTCCGGCTGGACCGCGATGTCGAGGCGCTTGTCCTGGACCCCTGCTACCGGGGCACGGCCGTCGAGGACGCCGCCGGTCGCCTGCCGTGCCCGGTGGAATGGCACTCCGGATTCCGTCTCACGGTCGAGGAGCTCCGCCTGCACCCCGCCTACCGGGGCCAGGAGTTCGTCGACCTGGGCGCCGAGATCGCGATCGACGGAACGCTCGACCCGCGCATCGTCGGAGCTGCCGCCGGCACCGGTCGCCACGACCCGCAGGCGGTCAAGAAGGTGTGGCACTACCTCGCGCGCTACGGCCTTCGCTGAGCGCCCCCCGGCCACTCGCACCGGCCGGGTCCGCTGCTCGAGGTCAGCGAGGACTGAGGAGGCAGAACTCGTTGCCTTCCGGGTCGGACAGAATCGTCCAGGAGATCGCGGACTGGTCGATACCGGGGTCGGTGGCGCCCAAGGCCCGCAGTCGGGCTTCTTCTGCTTCCGGGTCGTCGCCGCGGTAGGGAGCGACGTCGAGGTGGACGCGGTTCCACACGCTCTTGGCGTCGGGGGTGCGGAGGAACTCCAGGTAGGGGCCGACGCCCCTGGCGGAGCGCATGGACGCGTAGTCATCGGTGACCTCGTGCACCGTCCAGTCCATCGCCTCGCCCCAGAACCGGGCCATCTCTCGCGGGTCGGCGCAGTCGACCACCACCGCGGCGATCGGCCCGGTGTTCTGGTAGGCCGGGCGGGGGTCCAGGACGCAGAACTCGTTGCCCTCCGGGTCGGCCATGACCGTCCACGGCACGTCGCCCTGGCCCACATCGGCGGGCGTCGCGCCGAGGTCCTTCAAGCGCGCGATCAACTCCGTCTGATGGGCTGTCGAGTTGGTGGCCAGATCGACGTGCACCCGGTTCTTCACCGTCTTGGGTTCCGGGCACGCGACGATGTCGATGCAGACGGCCACCGGGTCGGGGTAGGCGAAGCCCAGGGGTTCGAGGTTGGTCACGCCCGGCCCCTCGCTGTCGATGCCCCAGCCGAGGGCCGCCGCCCAGAACCGGCCCAGCGCGGAGTCGTCCTGAGCCTTCATATTGATCTGCACGAGTCGCGTTGCCACGCCACAGATCCTAGAACGTGCATCCGACCGGATGCCTGGCGTCCGGACAGCCGCCAGACCCGGAGCCGCCTGAGTACGTGCCGTTGGCCCGCAACTGCAGCCGGATTATTCATCCAAACAGATCAAGGCGGCGCTCCTCGGGCGCGCCGCCTTACCCCGAATGGCTGACGGTGATCTCATCGCCCGACGAACGAGGACCCGCGCTCGGCGTCGGCGAACGGAGATCTCCACTCACATTCCAGGGGTATCCGATGACATCGAGACGCTTGGCAACCACGGCCGCCGTTGTCTGCGGCCTGCTCGTACAGGGCCCGGCACCGGCGGCCTCCACCCAGGGTCGCGCAGCCACGGCGCCCACCGTCCACGCCGATGCGGACTCCACCACAGCGATCGCGGCAGCAACGGCAACGAGGGCGAGAACCTGCTCAACTCCACCGGTCCGCTGCGTCCCGTGATCACACTGGACCCCGGGGTGAGCTACAGCTGGATCGCCGAGAAGCCCCAGTTCGACGCCGACAACAACGCCGCGGTCAACGGCAACGCGGCTGCCGGGACCAACGTCCACGCCTGGGGTCACTACTCCCAGATGGTGTGGATGTCCCAGGCCTCGGCCACGACGAAGATCGGCTGTGGTGTGAAGCAGGGTGTGCCCGTGGCCGGCAGTACCGGGATCCTGGTCTGCCGGTACCTCGCCGGCGGCAGCATCGACGGGCAGCGAGCCATCCCGCCCGGTTCAGCCGGAGGCGGAGGCGTGGTCACGCCCAAACCGCCCTTCCCGGCAGGGGTCGGCGTGGCGATGGCGAACCAGGCGCCCGACCTCCTCATCGCCCTCGCCGTGGACAAGGACGGCTACCTCAACGTGGCGTGGGTCGTCGGCACGCAAGCCTGGCACGACCCCGTCCGCTTCGGACCACCCACCTTCCCGTCCGCGCAGTAGCCCCTCGTCAGAGCGTGGGAGTGGGAAGTCGGCCCCACCGACTTCCCACTCCCCTGTCGGCCTCCGAGGGTGGTCAGGGCGCCAGCACCTCGGCTACCCGGGCCAGCCGGGATGGCGGCCAGGCGAAGCTGTTCGCGGGGTTGCGGAAGGAGTAGCCGCCGTCGTTGATCCGGTAGCCGCCCTCAGCCGTGGTCCAGTGCGCGGGACCACACGGACCCTGCTCCTCCAGCAGCGCCGCGGCAAGCCGCTCGGGCTCCTCCACGCGAGTGCGGGTCCGCAGCGCCGCCGTCAGGCGCTCGACGGCGTCCTCCGGCAGGGCGTCGTCGCCGAACGCGGGCAGCAGGAGCAGCAGCCGGGCCTGGGGATCGGTGGTGCTGCCGCCGGGCAGGCCGTTGTCCGCTGCGGCGGTCAACTCGGCCCAGGACAGCCCGGGACCCGTGAAATGCCCGTCGTCCTGCGCGAGCCGTTCCGCCGCCTCCCAGTCGGGGTGGTGCAGCAGGTAGTCGATGCCCTCGTCCTCCTCGAAGGCGCGGTACACCACGTACAGGCGGTGGCCACCGGCGAGCGGCACCGTGAAGACGGGCCAGGAGTCGCGCCGGAGCAGCCGGGCCTGGAAGTCTCCGGCCGCGTACGAGTCCGCCTCGTCGACCAGTTCCTCGGCTTCCCCGCTCTCGGAGCAGTAGCTGTGCAGATGCCCCAGCCAGAACACGTGGTCGTCCAGGAGCTCGGGCAGGTACTCGAAGGGCCCGCCGTCGAAGCCGGGGATCCGGACGGGATGGGACTGCACCAGGCTGTTCTTCACGGAGGTCATCATGCCCTGCCCTGCTCCGGGTGGCCCTCTCGTACGATGCCGGTCATGGCCCGTTTCGAGGATCTCCGACACTCCCTGTGGGACACCGCAAGCGCGCAATCGACACAGTCGGCCCTGAGCGACGAGGCGGTCGCGGAGGCCCAGCAGCTGCTGGGCGTCACGCTCCCCGGCTCCCTGCTCGACCTGCTGCGCCACCGGAACGGCGGCGAGGTCGCGGAGGACCGGAACGCCTTTCCCATCAGTCAGTCCGGCTTCTGGAGCGGCGACCACGTCCCGTTCGACACCGTGATGGGCATCGGCCGTCGCGAGGGAACGGTCTCCCTGCTCGACAGCCCGTACCTGGTCGGGGAATGGGGTCTCCCGGCCGAGGTGGTCCTGGTCTCGGGTGACGGCATGTGCTGGATCGGGCTCGACTACCGGGCCTGCGGCCGACACGGGGAACCCTCCGTCACCTGGTTCGAGGCGGACCTCGGCACGGAGCTGGCCCTCGCCCCGGACTTCCGGTCCTTCCTCGAAGGCCTCACCGCCGCCCGCCACTTCGAGTGAGTGCCTCCGGGGCGTGAACACGTGGGGGCCGCCCGGTGCCGTCCGGGCAGTGGCGCTTCACGGAGCGCCGCGTCCGGATCACCCTGGTCGGCGACGTGAGCCACCACCTGCGCCCGTCATGAGCCGGACTCATGGGGCCCGACATGAGCCGGACTCATGAGACTTTTCATGAGCCGAACTCATGAGGCCCTGACATGAGCCGAACTCATACGCACCGGCGCGTCATGAACGACACCGCTGGGGGTGGGGCCGGCGGCACGGTCGCCCGCCCTCAGGCTGCGGGCGTGGCTGCCGCCAGGCGGGAGATCTCGGCGGCGACGGCGGCCGGGTCGGGGGCGACGGTGACGCGGGCGACGCCGTCCAGGCCCGCGTGGGTGCCGACGCGCACGGAGTGCCGTGCGTTGCGCAGCAGGTCGAAGTCGTTGATGTCGTTGCCGAATGCGTTGTAGTCCTCGATCCCCAGTGAGGTGAGGGCCTCCCACTTGTTGGTGGTGCCCGGGGCGAAGTCGATGATCGCCTCGTCCAGGTGGTGGTTGACGGTCATCCCGAGCGCGCGGCCGGCCTCGGCGAGGGCCGGCATGTCGGTCGCGTGGACGACGAGGAACTTCACCACGGCCGGAAGGTCCGCGAGTTCGACCCCACGGGCCAGCTTCCCCTGGTCCACTCGGCTGCGGATCGGGTGATCGGCCGGACCGGTGTAGGCGTAGTCCCAGGGGCCGTCGGCGAGGTAGCCCGCCCGGTAGCGCTCGACCTCCGCCAGCAGCCCGTCGAGTTCAGCGTTCCCGAAGGCCGCCCGCGCCCGGACCTGCCCGTCGACGGAGACGAGGCTGCCGTTCCCGCCGATCAGCGTGGCGCCCGGGAAGGCCCCGTCGAGGACGGGCAGGAGGTCCCGGACCGGCCGGGCGGAGGCGAACACCAGCTGGTGGCCCGCGCGTTCGCAGGCCGTGAGGGCATCGATGATCCTGCCGTCGATGACCCGCCCGTCGAAGCAGAGCGTGCCGTCGATGTCGAAAACCGTGGTGCGGGCGCTAGAGGTGATCATCATGTGATGATATCCAGCCGGCGGTGAGCACACGCTCCGCCTGGCCGCGGTCCTCCTTGTGCCCGCGTCCTCCGCACGAGAGCCCCGTGGCGCATCCGAGACACCAGGGCCGAGCCTGCCGACGACAAGGGTCTCCCGGTCGAGACAGCTCGACCGGGAGACCCTTGCGATGACTGTCCGTCAGCTCTTGCTGGGCTTAGGCGACGGCAGTGCCGCCGAGCCGCCGATCAGCGGCCACTCCTTGTGGAAGGGCGGCAGCGGGAGCTTGCCCTCGATGATCGGGGTGCCGAAGACCTTCAGGTGCGCGGTCAGCGACCCGTTGAGGTCGACGCCGCCGAGCAGCGACCAACTGCCCTGCACCTGCGGCGGGTTGCCGGAGGAGTCGGCGATCAGGGAACCTTCGGCCTGGGCCTTCAGGTAGGGGGCGACGGTGGTCTCCACGCCGACGGTGTCGTACAGGCCGACGCTGATCTCGGCGCCGAGCGCGGCCCGCACGCCGGCCTTGCCGTTGAGCCGCACGTGGACCGGGGTGACCTTGGTGTCGGCGCTGGTGACCGGGGTCCAGCCCTTGCCGCCGGTGTAGTCGGCGCGCACGGCCCAGGTGCCGGTGGCGTCCTGCTCAGCCTCCAGGTGGACCTGGCCGTCGGCGCTGACCTCCAGGTAGCAGGTCAGGCCGAGGTTGACGACGACGGGCAGTCCGGCGACGGTCAGCACGGGGCTGGCCTGCAGCTTGGCGAAGGGGACCCGGATCGGCGCCGCGCCGGTGTTGCGGACGACGTCGCCGGTGACCTTCCACTGGGCGTGGGCGCCCAGGTCGAAGCCGATCGACGCGGTGCGCGGGCTGCCGGCGGCGGCGCCGTGGTACGCGAAGTGGATGGCCGGGTGGAGCTGCAGGGAGCCGGAGGCGTCCAGGCTGGCGCCCTCGGGCAGCGGCACGGGGGCCTTGAGGTTGACCTCCAGGGTGCCGGAGGCGTCGGCCTTCACACCGTTGAGGTCCGCGCCGACGCTCGCCTTGAGGTCCTTGACCAGCGGGGTGACCGTGATGCCGTGCGGGTCGACGGGCACGCTGCCGTCGGCCTCGGTGCCGCCGAGGAGCTCGGCGAGGGTGGCCGGGCGGGTCGCCAGGTTGAGGGTGTTGCCGGCGCCGGGGTGGACGGCGGTGACGGCGACCAGCGCGCCCTGCGGGGCGGCGGCGGTGGGCGGACTGGCGATCAGCTGACCGGGCTGGACGGCGGCAGTGGCGGCGGCAGCCGACGCGGCAGCCGACGGAGCGGCGCTCGGCGAAGCCGAAGCCGAAGCCGAGGCCGGGCCCGACGCCGGGCCCGTCGGAGCCGGACCGCCGGCCGCCGTCAGGACGGCCGTGCCGCCCGCCGGGTCGTAGGCGGTCAGCTGCAGGTTCTTCGTCGCCGCCGTGACCGCCGCGCCGTCCTTGCCGGGGCTGCCGATCGCGGCCTGCTTGTCCCCGGCGGGTGCGGCGGTGACGGGCACCGCGCCCGCGGTCGGACGGCCGGCGGCGGGCGAGGCCGCCTTGGCGCGCGGGGTGCCTGCGGCGGGTGCGGCCGCGGCCGGGCTGCCCCCGGCGGCGGTCGCGGTCGCGTCGGCGACGGTGGCGGCCGCGGGGGCGGCGCCGGTCTGGGAGGGGCCGGGGCTGGTCGGCCCGCACGCGGCGGCCCCGGCGAGGATGAGGGTGAGGACGGCGGGGCCCGCGGCCCTGCCTATCGAACTCTTGAACACGCCACGTCATGTTACTGACGAGGAATAAGTTTGTCGAAGAGAGTCCGAATGGTAGCCGAACGGAGACTGAATGAAGGTTTAACAACAGGTCATCCGAGCCGTGCCGCCGGAAGTGGCTCGCCGGGCAGCGGGCCCGTCGGGGCGCCGCCCGCGGACAGCTCCGCCAGGTACCGGGAGCGTGCCATCGGCCCGGCCCCCAGGCTGCGCACGTGCGGACCGTCCCACTGCGCGTCGAGCAGCCGCCCGCCCGCCGCGCCGAACCGCGCGCCGAGGTCGGCGACGGCGACCCGGGCGGCGTCCGGGCGGCGGTGGAACATCGAGTCGAGGCTCAGCACCGACCCGACCCCGATCCCGAACACCCCGCCGACCAGTTCCTCCCCCTCCCACACCTCCCCGCTGTGGGCGGCTCCGAGTGCGTGCAGCTCCCTCAGCGCGTCCGCCAACTCGGCGGTGAGCCAGACCGGTTGACGCCCCTCCGTACACCCCGCCAGCACTTCCCCGAAGGCCCGGTCCGCACTCGTCCACCACGCCGACCGATCCCCGGGTCGATCGGCGGACCGATCCCCCGCCCGATGCACCGAGCGGTTGCGCAGCCGCCGGGCCAGCCGGCGCCCCAGCCGTACGCCGTCGGCCGCGACCACCGGCCGGGGGTCGGGCGACCACCACGCCAGCGCGTACGGGTCCTCACCGCCCGGCAGCAGCGCCACCTCCCCCGCGTCGACGGCGTCCCCGTACACCGCCTCGTTGTACGCGCTCGCGTAGAAGTCCGCGGCGGGCAGCGGGAACAGCCCGTGCCGGTACGCCGCCAGCAGCTCCCGCGGGCCGAGGACGCCGCCGAACGCCACCGGGCCGTCACGGGGGGCGAGTCGGACGTCGAGCGCGTCGAAGACGTCGGCCGCCTCGCCGCCGCCACCGCTCATCGGCCGTCACCACCCATCGGGCCACCACCACCCATTGGGCCACCACCGCCCGTCGGGCCACCACCGTCCATCGGGCCGTCACCACCCATCCGGGCCGTCACCGCTCATCGCGCCGCCCCCAGGAACCCCTCCCGCTCCAGCTCGGTCAGGTAGTGGTCGATCAACTCCGCGTTCACCGGCGGAAGTTCGATGCCGCTCCCGGTGAGCGCCGCGTCCGTGTTCGTCCGGTCGAACAGCGGGAAGGTCGGGCGGAAGTACATCTCGCTGATGGACAGCTCCGACCCCGGCGCGCGGTCCACGAACAGCGGGACGAACGGCGCGATCGGGTGCGTCGGCTTCCCTGCCGCGAACCGGAGCAGGCCCTGCACCCACTCCCCGTACGGCAGGCGGGCGATCCGGTGGCCGCGCGCCCGCAGCCGGTCGGCCAGGTCGGTGAGGTCGCCCGGCTGCGGCGAGGTGAGGTGGTAGACCTCGCCGTCGGCGGGCGCGTGGGCGGCGATGTGGGCGATGGCGCGGGTGAAGCGGTCGGCCGGGACGAAGTCGAGGAGCAGGTGGACGTCCGGGCAGGTGCCGCTGTCCGCCAGGTACTTGATCAGCGCGCACAGCTCGGTACCGGTGTTCATCACACCGCTCGCCAGGTCCCCCGTGACGTCGTTGGTGCGCAGCACCGTGACCGGCAGTCCGGCCGAGGCGGCGTTGTGCAGCAGCTGCTCGGCCACCCACTTGCTCTCGACGTAGCCGACGCCGATCCGTTCGGGGTGGGCGAGCGGGGTCCGTTCGGTGACCTTGTCGATGCCCACCGCCCCGAAGCCGGCCAGCACGGCGAGGGTGGAGAGGTAGTGGACGGGTACGCCCCGGCTGTGTCCGGCGAGCCGGACGATCTCCCGGGTGCCGCCGACGTTGGAGTCGCGCAGCTGGTGGTACGGGTAGAGGAAGTTGACCTGCCCGCCGAGGTGGTAGACCGCGTCCAGGTTGCCTGCCATCCAGGCGAACTGACGATCCGTCAGGCCGATTCCGGGCTGGGTGAGGTCGCCGACCAGCGGCACCACCCGGCGGTCGGCGAGGTCGTGCCGCAGGAAGCGCTGCTGGGTGGCCCGCAGCCGTTCCAGCGCGTGCTCCTCGTCGGGTGCCCGGACCAGGCAGTGGATCCGGGCCCGGGTGGTGGCGAGCAGCGCGTTCAGCAGGTGCGCGCCGCAGAATCCGGTCGCGCCCGTGAGCAGGATCTCGGCCGGTTCCGCCCGGGAGGGCGCGGGGCTCCAGGACTGGCCGATCGGGTCGGTGAGCCGCGCCTCCGCGAACCAGTCGACGGACGCCTCGGCGGAGGGACGCCTGCCGCCCGAGCCCGACCCCACCCCGGAGCCGGAGTCGGACGCCGAGCCGGTTTCGGAGCCCGCCCCCGAGCCCGAGTCCGAGCCGGTTTCGGAGCCCGCCCCCGAGCCCGAGCCCGAGTCCGAGCCGATTTCGGAGCCGGAGCCGGAGACGGAGCCGGAGACGGATTCGGCACGGGCGCCTGCGCCTGTGCGGGCCTCCTGCAGCGCCCCGGCGAAGGCCCGCAGTGCGGGCTCGCGCAGCAGTGCGCGGGTCAGCGTCCGCACCCGGCCGACGTCGATGCCGAACATGATCCGGGCCCGTGCCAGCATCTCCATCGCCAGCAGCGAGGTGCCTCCGAGCGCGAAGAAGTCGTCGTCCGGGCCGACGGTCTCGGCCCCGAGCAGCTCCGCCCACAGCTGCCCGACCGCGTCCTCGACCAGATCCCCCGCGGCCCCGTCCGCCGCGCCCCCGGCCCCTTCGACCGGATGCCCCTCGGCACCACCCGCGACCACCACCTGCGGCGCCGTCCGCACCGGGGCGTGCGGCAGCCGGCGCCGGTCGATCTTCCCGGCCGCCGTGAGCGGCATCGCCTCCAGCGGCACGAACTCGGCGGGCACCAGGTACTCCGGCAGGCGCTCGGCCAGGAACGCCCGGATCCCCTCGGCGCCGCCGACCACACCGACCGCCTCGGCCGCGAGCGTGTAGTACGCGGTGAGCACCCGGCTGCCGTCCGCCGCCGACCCGTCGGCCGCGACCCGCGCCTGCCGGACGTCCGGGTGGGCGGCCAGCACCGCCTCGATCTCCGCCGGGTCCACCCGGTGGCCGCGCACCTTCACCTGGTCGTCGAGGCGCCCGAGGATCTCCAGCTGCCCGTCCGCGCGCCAGCGCCCGGCGTCGCCGGTGCGGTACATCCGCTCGCCGGGAAGCGGAGCGTACGGGTCGGGCAGGAAGGACTCGGCGGTGAGCCCGGCCTGGCGCCAGTAGCCCCGGGCGAGGCCGGGCCCGCCGAGGTGGATCTGCCCCCGCTCGCCGGGCCGGACCGGGCGCAGCCGGGCGTCCAGCACATGCACCCGCACCCCCGGCAGCGGCCGTCCGATCGGCACCGGTGCCGCCGCGCCGCCACCGCCGAGGTGGTCCGCGGTGACCTCGCAGAGCGTGGAGGTGACGGCCGCCTCGGTGACCCCGTACGCGTTGAGCAGCCGCGTGCCCGGCAGCCGTTCCAGGCAGTTGCGGCAGTCGCCGGCGTCCACGACGTCCCCGCCGACCACCACCAGCCGAAGCCCCTCCGGTCCACGCCCGCCATGGGGGAGCAGGTCGAGCACGTGGTGCCAGTAGTCGGGGGTGAAGTCGGCGACGGTCAGGCCGAGCCCGGGCAGCCGGCGCACCAGTTCGGTGGGCGCCCAGGTGCCGCCCGCGCTCCCGCCGCCCAGGACGACCGTCGCGCCCGCGAGCAGCGCGCCGAGCACCTGCTCCAGGGCGGTGTCGGAGCCCAGCGCGGCCAACTGCAGCACGCGGTCGCCGGGCGCGAGCCGGTAGGCGTGGACGATCCGGTCGAGGGTGAACACCAGCGCACGGTGGGTGACCGGGACGCCCTTGGGGCGACCGGTGGTGCCGGAGGTGTAGATCAGGTAGGCGAGGTCGTCGGGGGCGGCGCCGTCGGTCAGCCGGAACTCTCCGGGCCCGGCGACGCGGTCGGACGGGTCGCCCGCGGCACCGCCGACAGAGGGGTCGCCCGCCACCTCGCCGCCGTCTACGCCGAGCACGGAGACCCCGCGGAGCACGGAAACCCCGCCGGGTACGGCGACCCCACTCGGCGTGGAAGCCCCGCCGGGCATGGAAACCCCGCGAAATCCGTGACCTTCGGTGACCACCACCCGTGCCCCGCAGTCCTCCACCAGCCGCATCAGCCGCCGCTCCGGGTGCGCCGGGTCGAGCGGCAGGAACGCCCCGCCCGCCTTGAGCACCCCCAGCCAGGCCGTGACCAGTCCGGCCCCGCGCTCCAGGCAGACCGGCACCACCTGCTCCGGGCCGGTGCCGTGCGCCCGCAGCTCGGCGGCCAACCGGTCGCTGCGCAGGTCGAGTTCGCGGTAACTCAGCGTGGCGTCGTCGGCGACGACGGCGACGGCCTCCGGGTCGTGCGCCGCCCGCGTGCGGAACAACCCGTGCACCGTGTCGGCGAACCCGGCCGCGGCCCGCCCGACGCCTGCCGAACGCGCCGAACCGGGAACGGAGCCCGTCGAACCAGGAACGGAGCCAGCCGAACCGGGAAACCCCAACCCCGGCGGGCGCCACTCCCGTTCCACCCAAGCCCTGCAGTCGGCCCGCCCCGCCGGCCCGTACACCTGGTGCCACCCGCCCGGAACCGTCAAGTCCTCCGGCCAGACCGCATACTGACCGTTGTCATTGCGAACCACGGCGTGACCACGGGATCTCGCATCCTCGCGTACGCCCCGTGCGCTGTCTGCTGCGTCGTCCACCGGCTTGACCTCGTGCTGTGGCGGCAGAATGCTTGGGAGTGCGACATTTCCGACTATACGCACTCACGACACATTGGTAACGTCCGGTCGCCCACCGCCCGGACGCCGCGAGCGCGCGCGAAGAAGCGCCCCCGTCCCACCGCCCGAGGTCGCGGAACGCATCAGTCTCCGCATCGGCACCCGGGCCCCGCCCTCGCCCGAACTCCCCCGCCCGACCGACGGGGTGATGTCGCGGAGGAGGTAGCCTCGTTGACACGCCGGCGACAACGCCTGATGGCCTGTTACCTGATCTGGATGGTGCTGTTCACCGGCATCTACTACGCCAACCCCAGCCAGCGCATCATCTGGTGGACGGGTATCGGCCTCGGCGGCGTCGCCGCCATGGTGATCGGCGTCCGCCTCAACCGCCCGGCGCACGCGCGCTTCTGGTACCTGCTGGCGCTCGCCAACCTGAGTTTCACCATCGGCGAGGTGGTGCAGGCCGTCCAACTGGACATCCTGCACCTGAACAACCCCTTCCCCTCCATCGCGGACTTCTTCTACCTCGCCGAATTCGTGCTGTACGCGGCCGGCGTGCTCGGCTTCATCCGCTGGCGCACGGCGCGTCAGGACCGCGCCGGGCTGCTCGACGCGCTGATCCTCACCATCGGCCTGGCCCTGCTCTCCTGGATCTACCTGATCCTCCCGTACACCCGCAGCCCCGACCTCACCTGGTTCCAGCGGGTCGTCTCGATCGCGTACCCGCTCGGCGACGTCGTCGTCCTCGCCCTGCTGCTGCGGCTGCTGACCCCGCGCGGCGGCAAGTCCCGCTCCCTGCAGCTGCTCACCATCGGCACCGTCGGCCTGCTCGTCTCCGACGTGCTGTACGGGCTGATCCAGCTGCACGGCACCTGGCACATCGGCACACCGGTCGAACTCGGCTGGGCCGCCTTCTACACCGCCTGGGGTGCGGCCGCGCTGCACCCGTCGATGGTCGAGCTGACCAAGCCCGTCCCCACCCAGCAGCCGGACCTCAGCACCGCCCGGCTCGTCCTGCTCACCCTCGCCTCGCTGATCGCCCCGGCGATCCTGATCATCGAGTCCCTGGCCGGGAACACCAACAACGCGGGCGTGATCGGCGCCTTCTCCGCGCTCCTCTACCTGCTCGTGCTCGCCCGTCTCGCCGTGGTCGTCTCCGCCCGCAGACAGGCCATCGCCCGCGAACGGGCGCTGCGCGAGGCGGGCGCCCGGCTGACCGCGGCCGTCACCGTGGAGGAGGTCGCGGACGCCGTCCAATCCGCCGCCTCCACCCTGATGCCCGCCGAGCCCGGGCACGTCGCCCTGCTCGCCGTCGCCGAGGCGGGCGTGCTGCACGTCCGGCACGCCGAGCACGGCTCGGCGAAGCACCGGTTGGGCAGCGCCTCGGACTCCGACCAGGTGTTCGCCCTCGCCGCGTACCGGGAGAGCCGACTGCTGCCCGTCGAGTCCGTCGACCTGCCCACCGGCGAGCTGGCCGGGAACCTCGACGGCATGCCGTACGCCCTGATCTGCCCGCTCACCCTCGCCGAACGCCCCTCCGGCGACCCGCTGATCGGCGCCCTCATCGTCACGGGCACCGAGCAGGAGCTGGCCAGCCTGTGGAGCTCGCTGGAGATCCTCGCCGGGCAGGCAGCCCTCGCCGTCGAGCGGGTCGTGCTGAGCCAGGAGGTCAACCGCCGCAACAGCGAGCTGTACTTCCGCACGCTCGTCCAGAACGCCAGCGACGTCATCCTGATCCTCGATGCCGACGACGGCGTGCGCTACGCCTCCCCGTCCGCCGAGTCCGTGCTCGGCAACCCGGCGCTGGAGGGCACCCTGCTCACCGACCTCGTCCCGCCCGAGGACAGCCGGGAGGTCGGCCGGGCACTGGCCCGGATGCGCGGCAAGACCGTCCCGACCCACGGCGAGCAGGCCCGCGAGCAGCCGCGCGAGCACTGGCGGTTACTGCGCCCGGACCGCACCCCGATCGAGGCCGAGGTGCGCTTCAACGACCTGCGCGCCGACCCGACCGTCCGTGCCGTGGTGCTCACCCTGCGCGACGTCACCGAGCAGCGGCAGATGGAGCGCGAGCTGACCCACCGGGCCTTCCACGACTCACTCACCGGCCTCGCCAACCGGGTGCTGTTCCAGGACCGCGTCGGGCACGCGCTGTCGCGCGGCGAGCGCAGCGGGTCCCTCACCGGGGTGCTGTTCATCGACCTGGACGACTTCAAGGTGGTCAACGACACCCAGGGGCACGCGGTCGGCGACGAGCTGCTGGTCGCCGTCTCACTGCGGATCTCCACCGCGCTGCGCGTCTCCGACACCGCCGCCCGGCTCGGCGGCGACGAGTTCGCGGTGCTGGTGGAGGACGCGACGACGCCCACGGACGTGGACAACATCGCGGCCGGCGTGCTCGAGGTTTTCAACGAGCCGTTCAAGCTCAAGGCGGGCGCGGTCCGGGTGAGTGCCAGCATCGGCGTGGCGACCACCGAGGACAGCATCGACGCCGCCGAGCTGCTCACCCACGCCGACCTCGCGCTCTACTCCGCGAAGGCGTCCGGCCGCCGCCAGTGGTGCCACTACCGGCCGGCGCTACAGGCGGGCCTGGTGGAACGGCACGAGCTGAACGAGCACCTCGACTCCGCGATAGCGGAATCGGCGTTCCAGCTGTACTACCAACCGATCGTCGACCTGCGCAATGGCGACCTGGTCGCCTTCGAGGCGCTGGTCCGCTGGCCGCACGACCGGCGCGGCATGGTCCTGCCCGACGAGTTCATCGCCCTCGCCGAGGAGAGCGGCCAGATCGTCCCGCTCGGTGCCTGGGTCCTGGAACGCGCCACCCAGGAGGCCGCCGCCTGGCACGCCGCCAGCTCCACCGTCCGCGCCGGCGCCGGACGGCCCCCGCTGCGGGTCAACGTCAACGTCTCGGCCCGCCAGTTCCGCGACGCGGGCTTCGTCGACGTCGTCCGCCACGCGATCGCCAACTCCGGCATCGACCCGCGCACCCTCGTCCTGGAACTCACCGAATCCGTCCTGATGCGCCGCGACGACCGCATCAACGCCGACATGGCCACCCTCTCCGCCCTCGGCGTCGGCATCGCCATCGACGACTTCGGCACCGGCTACTCCTCGCTCTCCTACCTGCGGGAGTTCCCGATCTCGCTCCTCAAGATCGACAAGTCCTTCATCGACGGCCTCGGGCACTCCCCGCAGC
The DNA here is from genome assembly GCF_055560835.1 of Kitasatospora sp. NPDC023120. Classification (NCBI taxonomy): domain Bacteria; kingdom Bacillati; phylum Actinomycetota; class Actinomycetes; order Kitasatosporales; family Streptomycetaceae; genus Kitasatospora; species Kitasatospora sp. NPDC023120. The sequence goes on from NZ_JBVHHY010000015.1 coordinate 39,187, forward strand.
AGTACGCGCTGGTCGAGGGCATCGCCCGGATCGCCGACACCCTCGGCGTCCAGGTCATCGCCGAGGGCATCGAGTACCCCGAGCAGCGCGACCTCCTCGCCGCCATGGGCTGCCCGCTCGGCCAGGGCTACCTCTTCGCCCACCCGATGGACTCCCCGCACGCCCGCACCCTCGTCCGCAGCACCAGCCACGAACCGGCGAAGGGCGGGAGCCGCTGATCCCGGGGGCCCGCGTCAGGGGTTCGCTGAGGCCGGGCCCGCGTCAGGGGTTCGCGCGGATCAGGTCGAGCAGGCCCGGGAAGCGCTTCTCGAGGTCCTCGTGGCGCAACGTGGCCGCGCGGCTGTTGCCGCGGTCGACCTGGCGGACCAGTCCGGCCTCGCGCAGGACCCGGAAGTGGTGCGTGATCGTGGATTTGGAGACCGGGAGGTTGAAGGAGGCGCAGGTGCGCGCCGCCCCCTCGGCTTCCCGCAGCAGCGCGGAGACCACTCCGTAGCGCAGCGGGTCGGCGAGTGCGTTCAGGACCGTCCGAAGGTCCATCTCCTCGGTCGACGGGTGGCCTTCCGGGTCGGGCATCGGATCCTCCATCCTCGGCATCCTCAGGTATGGGTTGCATCGTACCTCGACCGCATGGCACCGTAAGGTTCGAAAAATTCCTTACCTGGCCGTTCCGCGGTCGGGCCGAGCCTGCCTGGAGTTGTGCCCCATGAGTACGCAGACCACGTCGTCTGCCACGCCGCCGGTGGCGACGGACGGGCAGCAGCCCGGTCGCAACCTGACGCTGGCCGCGGTTCTCCTCGCGGTGTTCGTCGTGCCCATGTCCATCTCCGGCACGGCGGTCGCCCTCCCCGACATCGGCACCAGCACCCACGCCGACCTGGCCCCGCTCCAGTGGGTGGTGAACGCCTTCAACGTCGCGTTCGCCTGCTTCACTCTGGTCTGGGGCTCGATCGCCGACGTCATCGGCCGGGTCAAGGCCTTCGCGGCCGGTGTCGCCGTCTACGCCGTCGCCTCGCTCGCCAGCGCCGTCGCGACCGACGTGGTCTGGCTCGACGCCGCCCGCGCCCTCACCGGCATCGGCGGCGCCGCGATCTTCTCCTGCGGCGCGGCGATCGTCTCCACCGTCTTCGACGGCCCGGCCCGCGCCAAGGCCTTCGCGATGTTCGGCACCATCGCCGGCATCGGCGTCGCCATCGGCCCGTCGCTGGCCGGCGTGCTGGTGCAGGGCCTCGGCTGGCGCTGGGTGTTCGCGGTGCACGCCGTCGCCCTCGCGGTCGTGCTGCTCGCGGTGCCCGCGATCTCCCGCGCCATGCCCTCCGACTCCGGCAGCGGCGGGCGGATCGACGTCCCCGGCAGCGCGCTGTTCGTGGTCGCCATGGTGCTGCTCACCACCGCCATCGTGCAGGGCTCGCAGTGGGGTTGGGGCAGCATCGGGGTGATCGGCCTGTTCGTCGGCGCGGTCGTCGTGCTGGCCGTGTTCGCCGCCGTCGAGAACCGCAGCGCCCACCCCATGCTGGACCTCAGCGTGCTGCGCAACCGCCGCTTCGTCGGCCTGTGCCTCGTCCCGGTCGCCGCCTCCTTCGGCTTCGTCACCATGCTCACCTACCTGCCGAGCTACCTGACCGCCGTCACCGGCCGCGACACCGGCGCCGCAGGCCTGCTGATGCTGCTGCTCACCGCCCCGGTGCTGGTCTTCCCGATGCTCGCCGCCAAGCTGGTCACCCGCGGCGTCCCGGCGCTCACCCTGATCTACATCAGCCTGGTCTGCCTGGTCGCCGGCGACATCGCGCTCACCCTGCTCTCGCCCTCCGTCACCGTCCTGCTGCTCGCCGCACCGATGCTGATCACCGGCGCCGGCATGGGCCTGTCGGCCGGCCTGGTCGACGGCCAGGCGCTGGAACTGGTCGACCCGGCCAAGGCGGGCATGGCGGCCGGCTTCCTCAACACGCTGCGCCTGGGCAGCGAGGCCGTCGCCGTCGCGGTGTACGGCTCCGCGCTCGCCACCGTGCTCGGCACCCGGATCAACGACGGCATCGGCGCGCACGAGGGCGCCTCGCAGGCCGACAAGGTCGCCGACCAGGCGGCCGGCGGAGACCTCTCCGGCGCGGCCGACCTGTCGGGTGCCACCGACCACAAGGGCTTCGTGGACTTCCTGGCCGACGCCTACGACTCCGCCTTCCACTCCGTCCTGTGGGGCCTCGCGGCCGTCGGCGTGGTGCTGTTCGTCGTGATCGCGGCGCTGCTGCTCGGCGGCGGGCAGAAGGCCGAGGCCTGAGGGAGCCCGAGGGCCTGACCGGCCCCCCGTGACCACGGCCGCGAGGCCGTTCCGAGACGCGGGAGGGCGGCTTCCCCCGGGCCGCCCTCCCGCATCACCTCCCTCCGCACGCACCACACCCTCCCAGAGACCGGGCCCGACGCCGCAACCCCCGAACGGCGCCGGGCCCTCACCCATGCCCAGCGCTTCCCACCCGGAAAGGACCCCGCACCAATGGACCCCGCACCAATGGACCCCGCACCGAAGGACCGCGCCACCACCGCCCGCGCCCGAGTCGTCGTCGTCGGGGGCGGCCCCGTGGGCATGCTCCTCGCCGCCGAGCTGGGCCACCACGGCATCGCCACCGTCGTCCTGGAGAGCAACCCGCAGACCGTCGACCAGCCCAAGGCCGGCACCCTGCACGCCCGTACCGTCCAGGGCCTGGCCCGCCGCGGCCACCTGCGCGCCCACCAGGCCACCGGCAACGGCCTCGCCCGGCCGAACGCCGACGCCTTCCATTTCGCGGGCCTGCCCGGCCTGGTGATCACCGCCCCCGGTACCGAGCCCGCGCCCATCTACGGACGCTCCCAGGCCGACCTGGAACGGGACTTCGAGGCACGGGCCCGCGCCCGCGGCGTCACGGTCCTGCGCGGCCACACCGTCACCGACCTCGTCCAGGGCCCGGACGCCGTCGAGGTCACCGCCGAAGGCCCGGACGGCGTACGGCAGTTCACCGCCGAGTACGTCGTCGGGGCGGACGGCGCCCGCAGCACCGTGCGCGAGCTGCTCGGCTTCGCCTCCGAGACCCACCCGGCGACCGTCTCCGCCCTGCTCGGCCTGGTCCGCCTCACCGACCCCTACCGGGTGCCCTCCGGCTGGAACCGCACCCCGCACGGCTGGACCATCGCGGGCGTGAACCCGTACGGGCACAGCCGCTTCTTCACCATCGACTTCCGTGGCCCGCACCGCGACCGCCACGCCCCGCTCACCCTGGGCGAGTTGCGCGCCGAGGCCGAGCGCATCCTCGGCCACCCGGTGCCGATGACCGACCCGGTCTTCTTCTCCAAGTTCAACGACTTCTCCCGCGTGGTGTGCGACTACCGCAAGGGCCGGGTCTTCCTGGCCGGCGACGCCGCCCACGTGCACTTCCCGGTCGGCGGCCAGGGCCTCAACCTCGGCCTGCAGGACGCGCTCAACCTCTCCTGGAAGCTCGCCCACACCCTGGCCGGCACCGCGGGCAAGGACCTGCTGGACACCTACAGCGCCGAGCGCCGCCCGGTCGCCCGCCGGGTGGTCGACAACACCCGCGCCCAACTCGCCCTGATGCGTCCCGATCCAGGCCTGGACCCGCTGCGCGACCTGGTCTCCGAACTGCTCGGCGTCGAGGGCGCCAACACCCACCTCGGCAACATGATCAGCGCCCAGGACACCGTCTACCCCGCGCGCACCTCGGACGGCTCCCCGTGGGAGGGGCACTTCCTGCCCAACCTCCCCCTCACCACCGAGGACGGCCCAACCGACGTCATCCGCCTGCTGCTGGACGGCCGCCCGGTGCTGCTCCTGCTGGGCGCCGACGAGGAGGCGCACCGCAAGCAGGCCGAGGGCTGGTCGCACCTGGTGCGCGTGGTCCGGGCCGAGGGCGACCGCAAGCTCCCGTGGGAGGCCGTCCTGATCCGCCCGGACGGCTATGTCGCCTGGGCCTCCGACGGCGGTCCGCTGGCCGGCACGCTGCGCGAGTGGTTCGGCGAGCCGTAGACCTCGTCGGCGCAGACCTCTCCGACACAGACCCCGTCGGCGCAGACCCCGTCGACGGAGTCCCGCAACGCGAAGGGCGGGTACGGCTTCCCGTACCCGCCCTTCGCGTTCCGTCCTACCCGGTCGCTACCACCGCACCGGCAGCGAGGTCGGCCGCCGCAGCACCGTGCCGATGTCCCACGGCACCTGTGCCGGCTCGACGGCCAGCTCCAGCGTCGGGAACTCCTGCGCCAGGCGGGTCAGCACGGTCACGATCTCCATCCGCGCCAGCGCCGCGCCCATGCAGTGGTGCATGCCGTACCCGAACTGCAGGTGCCGCTTGGCGGGCTTGCGGTCGGGGTCGATCACCAGCGGGTCCGGGAAGACCTCCGGGTCGCGGTTGGCGGCGAAGGCGTCCGGGTAGACGACGCTGCCCTCGGGCACCAGGCCGACGCTGGTCTCCAGGTCCCGTCCGGCGATCCGCGGGAAGGCGGAGATGGTGCCGAGCGGGATGAGCCGGATCAGCTCCTCGGCCAGCTGCGGCGCGATCTCCGGCTCCTCGGCGAGCCGGCGCCACAGCGCGGGGGCGGCCAGCAGGGCGTAGAGCGACTTGGTCAGCACGGACACGATGTTCTGGTCCGCGCCCAGCAGCGAGCCGAAGAAGATGCCGGTCAACTCGGCGTCGTCCAGAGCGGGTTCGGCCTTGGCGCGGTCGGCCCGGAACTGCTCGATCAGCCCGCCGGGCACGACCGGACGGACACCGGTGACCAGCTCCTGGACGTAGCCGTAGACCCGGTAGAAGTGCTGCACCAGGTCGGGCACGTTCTCGTGCGAGGCGATCTGCACGATGCGCGAGGACGGCCGGAAGTAGTCGACGTCCTCCAGCGGCACACCGAGGAAGTGGCAGTTGACGGTGATCGGCACCCGGTCGATCAGGTCGCCGAACAGGTCCGGGGATTCGGCGGCGCGCAGCCGGGCGATCCCCTCCTCGACCACCCGGTCGAGCACCGGGCGCAGCCGCTCCACGCCGTTCGCGCTGTAGTCGGCGGCGACGAAGCCGCGCACCCGGGCGTGGTGCGGGCCGTCCAGGTTGAGCAGCAGCTCCTTCGGCATCACCGTGGGCAGGAAGCTCGGTCCGCCCTCGACGTTGGTCTCGGTGCGGCCGGAGGCCGGGTCGGTGAGCAGCTTGTGGACGTCGGCGTAGCGGGTGAGGTGGACGGCACTGTGCCCGCTGGGCAGCCCGATCAGCGGCACGCCGTTGGGGCCGGGCTCGGCCAGCGGGGTGAAGGCCGGGACGGGGTCCAGGTGCGGGATGTCCGTGACGCTGGCGGTCGCGGACGGGACAACGGTGGTCATGCGTTCTCCGGTTGGACGCGTGGGGGCGGGCGAGCACGGCCGGAACGGCCGGGAGCGGTCGGGAACCGCCGGGAGCGATCAGGTGCGGCCGGGAGCGGTCAGGAAGCCGCCGGGTGCGGTCAGGTGAGCGCGGGCAGCCCGATCAGGCCGGTCAGCTCCCGTACCGCCTGCGCGCTGTTGCGGAAGTGCACCGCGCGCCAGCCGCAGCGCCGGGCGGCGACGCAGTTCTCGGGGAGGTCGTCGATCAGCACGCACTCCTCGGCCGTCACCCCCGCCTGCTGCTCGGCGAGCCGGAAGATCTCCGGGTCCGGCTTGCGGAACCCGACCTTGCAGGAGTCGACGACGTGGTCGACCTCGCCGGCCGGCGCCACGATGGTCTGCCAGTACGGCTCCCACTCCACGACGTTGTTGCTGAGGATGCCGACCCGGAAGCCGTGCTCCTTGGCGTGCCGCACGGTCGCGGCCATCACCGGGTTGACGCGCACGCCCTCGAACCACTGCTCGCCGAAGCGCTCGAAGCGGGCGCGGGACAGGTCGATGCCGGGGTTCTCGTCCCGCAGGGCGCGGACCATCGCCTGGCCCCACTCCGCCTCGGTGAGCATGGCGAGCTCGATGGGCGCGAGCGGCTCGACGCCGAGCTCGCCGCCGACCGTCCCGAGGGCGGTCTTCAGCTGGCGGGGGGTGATGCCGGTGCGGGCGTGGTACGAGTCGAAGAGGTCGTCCAGCGGCGGCGAGAGCACACCGCCGAAGTCGAACCAGATCATGGGCTTGGACATGGCGGTGTCTCCTTGCGGTGCCGCAGTTCGGGCTGTTCGGCCGGTTCGTACGCTTCGGGCTGCTCAGGCACTGGCCGCCGCGTAGGAGAAACGGTTCTCGAGCGCACCCGTGATCGGGCTGGTGCGGGTCAGGTGCACCCGGGCGCGGGCGATCCGCTCGTCCTCCTGCACCATGGTGATCTCGAACGCGACGGTGTCCGCCGCCGGCGAATCCACGACCTGCACGACGCAGTCGGTCGGCAGCTCGAACTCGCCGAAGCGGGTGAAGTCGGTCTCCACCCGCGCGAGCAGCAGGCTGCGCGGCGAGAGCCCGAACAGCTCCTGCGCCGCGTACATCGCGGACTGCCGGAAGCCCTCGAAGATCAGCGCGCCCGGGATGTGGTCCAGCGGGTGGTCGAACAGCGCCGGGTTGCCCTGGTCCACGACGACCTGGGTGCGCAGCTCGTGGCCCCCCGTCTCGACCCCGGCCAGCACGACGTTCTGCCCCGAGGCGCGGCCGACGGAGATCGCGGGCACCCGGCGGCCGGTGTGGTGCGGCCGGGCCGGGGCCAGGGTGAGCGCGGCGCGGCCCTTGTCGCGCATCCGGTCCCAGGCGGCGCCCGGCATCCACTGGCAGACGGTGCGCATGGTGGCGGCCTCGTCGCCGTCCACCGAGAGGACCAGGTCGAGCGTGCTGCCGGTGACGACGCCGTCCCGGTGCTTGAGGGCGACCTGGTGGGCCCGGATCTCGGCCTGGCCGGGGCGGGCCCCGATCCGCAGCGCCTCCGGGTCGGTGATGTTCAGTTCCCCGCTGACGAAGATGAACTTGTTGTCCAGCGGCGCGTCGAGGAAGGTGTGCGCGGCGTAGATGGACGCCTGGCGGAAGACCTCGACCAGCAGCAGCGGGTCGTAGGCGGCGGGCGCGGTGACGTTGTCGCTGTAGTAGCTGTGCACCCGCGGCAGCTGCGCCGCGATGAGGTACTCGTCCTCGGAGACCCGGGCGGAGTCGGTGAGGAAGACCTCACAGATGGCGGCCCGGTGGACGGCGGCACGCGGGACGGTGTTCGAGTAGGTCAGAGTACTGTCGACGATTGCGGACATGACTGAGCTTCCCCCTCTGGGCTCCTGCATGTAGGTACCCCTCCGATCGGAGGTGCGAGATGGATCGTACCTATGTTTGGAGTGAGGTTACTGTGGCGTAGGCCACGTGGAAGCGAACATGTGTGTTAAAAGCCCGTGTGGACTTTGTTGCGGAGCCCCAGGTCAGCGCCCCAGGGATGTGCCTCGAGGCCGTGTGCGACGCGACACTCCGGCGCAGCGCCCCGGCGCAGCGCCCCGGGACGGCGCCCCGGGGCGGCGGGCATGCCGGCGGCCCGCCGTATCGCCGCGACGGGCCGTCGGTGGAACGCGGGATCAGCCGAGCGGCAGCTCCAGGCGGGCCTCGCTCCCGATCGGGGAACTGACGGTGGTGGTGCTGTCCTCCGTGCCGGTGAAGGCGTACAGCTGGTCACGGCTGTTGACCACCAGCGCGAGGCGGTGCCCGTCCGGCAGGTCGTAGGCCGCGGGCTGGAGCTTCCAGCTGACGGTGCGGTCCGTCCCGGCGGGCAGGTCGGGAACCGTGTACGGCTCGTGCGTGATGATCTGCGCCGTGCCGTCCCGGGCGACGTCGAACAGGTACGCCACCAGGGTCGCGGCGTCGGCCGTGTTGCGAACGGTCAGCCGCACCGTCGCGGCGCCGCGGATGCGACGGGCCACGCCCTCCTGGCCGGACAGCGGGTCGGTGGACCAGACCAGCAGCTCCGGCCGCTCGAACCCGGTCGCGTCATAGGCCTTGGGGTTGCCGAACCACTCCTTCTGACCGGTCGCCATCACCGCGTCCACCGCGGTGGCGGCGGTCAGGCCGCCGGCGGTGAAGTCCCGGTCCCAGCCGCTTGTCGGCTTGTCGGCCAGCGCGCCGTCACCGGTGCCGCCCGTGCCGGTGGGGTACCAGGTCTCCGTGTCGGTGGGCTCGCCGGACCAGTTCGGGAACGACTCGCGGCGGGCCGGGACGGTGATCCGCCTGCCACCGCCGACGACCGGGGCCGTCTGGTAGGTGAACATGATCTGGTTGTTCACCTCGGGCCAGTTCGGCACGTCGTTCGACGCACCGAGCAGGTGGTGGTCCAGCCAGGCGTACGCCTCCTGCATCGGCTCCCGCAGCCCGGGGAACGGCACCCCGCCGACCAGCCCGGCCAGACCGGGGCCCTCGGGGGCACCGTGGTCCCCGATCCAGGTGTTCAGGTGCTTCGGCACGGTGAGCGCGGTGAAGGTGTCGAGCACCGAGGTGATCGGGAAGAGCGTCTCGTGCCAGGTGTTGGAGACGAAGGTCGGGACGCCGCGCTCGTTGGTGAGGCGCACGTAGGTCTCCGGCGAGCGCTCCTCACCCCACTCCACCACGGCGTCCAGGTTCACGCCGCCCAGGAAGTCCTTGAGGAGCTGCTGCGTCTCCGGGTCGAACTTGTCCTCCAGCTCACCGCCGGTGAACTCGATCAGCTTCTGCACGGCCTCCGTGTGCCGGGTGCCGTTGTCGTACAGGCTGGTGGCCAGATTGCCCCAGGTGCTCAGCGCGACGACGGCGGAGACCCGCTTCAACGGGTCGTGCGCGGCGACCAGCTGGCTGATCCCGGAGCCGTAGGACTCGCCGAGGAAGCCGACCGCGCTCGGGGCGAACGTCTCGTACGCGTGGTCGATCATCCGGGAGCCGTCGGACCAGTCGTCGGGGCCGGCGACGTTGATGAAGCCCTCGGACGTGGACACCCACCCGTCGATGCCGATACCGCGCGGGGTGTACGCCAGCACGTGGTAGCCGCGCCGGGCGAGGGACAGGTAGCAGTACATGAACGGCAGCCAGCCGTACGGGTTCCACCCGGCGGGCACGATCACGACCGGGCGCGGCTCGGAGCTTTCGAGCTTGATCGAGAGCGCCGAGAGCCGGGTGCCGTCCTCCGCGCGGATGCTCGGCAGGTCGAACGAGGCCCGCCCGCGGATGTCGGCCACCAGCTCGGCCAGTTCGGCGGGCAGCGCGACGGTCTCCGTGCCCTGCAGGGCGGCGAGCAGCGCCCTGGCGACAGCGAGCACCGCCGGGCTGGGCGCGAGGCCGCCACCGGCCCAGATGCCGTTGGTCGCGATGTCGTCCAGTGTCGCGTCTGTGATCGAGGGGATCGGCTCTCCACCAGCAGTAGTCATTCGAACCACCCTTTCCCTGACAGCCGACGGCGCCCGGGAGGGCGCGTCCAGGCGCATCATGTTCTGGGTGCGCACGAATAAACTGGCACCGTGTCATATGCCACCCGAACGAGTGAAGGGCGCGGATTCCCCGCGCCTCTCGCCCTTCGCCGCTACCGGGGGGCGGGCTGCGCGCGGGTGAGCCCGGTCCAGCGCTCCAGCTCCTCCGCGTGACTGCCGAGCGCCGTCGCCGCGGCGACCGCTGCGGCATCCTCCGGTGTCGGCTCGCCCTCGCGGGCCAGCAGCGCCAGCGGCCAGACCGGCGCACCAGCCCGCTCGCCGTCGAAGGGGTGCCAGTCCCAGGCCGCGTCGAACCGCCAGGCGCGCCCGTCCCGGTCGGCCACCTCGTCGCCCGGTTCGAGGAAGGCGTACGGACGGAAGAGCAGTTCGACACCGATCGGCTCACCGCCGGCCGGATCGAGCGCGTAGCCCTGCTCCTCCAGCGCGGGATCGTACGTCTCCCCCTGCGGCAGGACCTCGACGTAGCACGCGGGCCGCGGCAGCAGGCCGGTGACCAGCGGCGGATCGTAGTGCTCGACCGAGTGGACGTGCACCACGGTCGGGGGGATCCCCACCCGGCAGGCGTCACCCGGCTTGAGCTCCGTCTCCGGCGGCTCCGTGCGGAAGACCTCCCACTCGCGCGCGGCGGGCAGCGGCAGCGCATGCTCACCGTTCCACCGGATGTTCATCGCCACCGCCTCCGGGTCCGCCGCCAGCCACGGCCACGGCACGGTGACGTAGGAGCGCGACACCTCGGTGACGGTGGTCTCGGCGAACGGGCACTCCAGCCTCAGCACATCACCGGGTCGGAAGTCGTGACTCATGGGCCGCATTCTGCACGCCTCCAGCGACAAACCGACAAGTCGCCGGCCCAGTGCCCGGTGCTGTGGACGATCGACCCCGGCTCCGAGGGTCGGCCACGAGGGCCACTTCCCTCCCGCCGCAGTCGGGCTGCAACCCTCGGCACCGCATTGGCCCGGGGATGTACGCCCCTGGGCCAATGCCCGGTGACGGAGGATCAATCGGCGGGCCGATGACCCCTGTTCGCCCCGCGTGACAGCGTTCCGCGCATGGACACCACGCCGATCGCAAGCCGTACCGGAAGCCGCTCGGGAGCCCGTCCGGATCCGAGCCGCCGCCGCATCCTGGGCGCCGCACTGGCGATGGGAGCCGCCGTGCCGCTCGGACTCGCCGACACCGCCTGGGGCGCCCCGACCGGTCCGGCTCCTTCCGCGGGCTCCTCCGCTGCACCCGCCCGGCTCACCCTCCCCGCGCCCACCGGTCCGCACCCCGTGGGCATGGTGCCCCTCCACCTGCGCGACACCTCCCGTCCGGACCCGGTCGCCGGGCCCGGCCGCTACCGGGAGCTGATGGCCACCGTCTGGTACCCGGCCCGCAGCGCCGACGCCGACACCTACCCGCTCGCCCCCTGGATGACCGACGGCGCCCTGCGCGCCTTCCTCGCCGACACCGGCTTCGCGCTGGACGTCTCCCTCGCCCCGCTCACCTCCGGCCACCGGGGCGCGCCGGTCCACCGGACCGGTCACCGGCTTCCCGTCGTCGTCTTCTCGCACGGCTCGGGCAGCCACCGCGGCGACCACACCGTCATCTGCCAGGAGCTCGCCGGCCACGGGTATGCCGTCGTCACCGTCGACCACACCCACGACGCCTTCACCGAGTTCCCCGACGGCACCGTCCTCACCCCGGACGACCGCGTCGCGATGTACCCGAGGGACTACGCCGCCGACCTGCGCTTCCTGCTCGACCGCGTCGACGACCTGGCCGCCGGCCGCAACCCCGACGTCGACGGTCGCACCCTCCCGGTCGGTCTGCTCGGCGGCCTCGACCCGGACACCGTCGGCGCCTTCGGCTGGTCCAAGGGCGGCACCGCCACCGCCCTCGCCATGGCCGCCGACAAGCGCATCCGCGCCGGGCTCGCCGTCGACGGCCCGATGATGGCCAACCCCGCCCCCACCACCGACCTCGACCGGCCGTTCATGATGATGACCGCCGACTGGGCTCGGGCCGTCAACCCCGCCGCCGAGACCTTCTGGTCCCACCTGCGCGGCTGGCGGCTCGACGTCCAGGCCACCGGCGCCGTCCACGCCTCGTACGGCGACACCATGACCCTGATCCCGCAGGCGGGGAAGCTGCTCGGCATGACCGAGCAGCAGATCCGCTCCCAGGTCGGCACGCTCGACCCCGACCGCGGGATCCGCGTCCAGCAGGCCTACCCGCTCGCCTTCTTCGACCTCCACCTGCGCCACCGCGGCGAGCGTCTGCTCGACGGGCCGTCGCGCGCCTTCCCGGAGGTCGTGTTCCACCCGTAGGCGCACGCGCGCCGGCGCCCGGCGGACCCTCGCGGGGGGGGTCGCCGGGCGCCGACGTGTTTCTTACCGGACCTTTGCCGCCTCGTGGCCCTACGGTGTCTCGGCCCGGACCTCCTCCAGCGACTCCGCCAGCACCTCCCTGGCCCGGGTGAACCAGTCGGCGATCACCGCGATCTCGTCCGGCGTGTAGTCGGCGAACAGCGCGCCGATCCGCTGGTAGAAGGGCCCGTAGACCTGGAGGATGCGCTCCTGGGCGCTCTCCGCCATGACCACGCGCACCCGCCGACGGTCGCCCGGATCGGCCTCGCGGCGGGCGTACCCGGCCTTCTCCAGCCGGTTGAGCACCCCGGTCACCGCCCCGGTGGTCAGCTGCGCCCGCTCGGCGAGGTCGCCGGCGGCCAGCGACTCGCCGGCCATCGCGGCCTCGATGACGAAGCCGAGGCAGGTGAGGTCGGTGACGTTGAGCCCGAGCCGGGCGGCGATGTCCTGCTGGCCGAACTGGGCCAGCGCGATCATCCGGTCCATCGAGTACTGCGCCTGCTCGGGCGTCGCCTGGGGGCGCGGCTTGCCCTTCACGCACATTCTCCTTAGCATCTAAGTTACTTAGCTCGTGAGATAAACGACCTGGGTCGCCCACCGGCACCCACCCATCTCACACCACCGGAGGAGACATGCGCGCACACGGTGATCACGACATGGGACACACCATCGCCGGCTGGACCGGCTCCACCATCGCCATCCTCGGCTTCACCCTCGCGGGCGCCGCCCTCGTCCTCGGCTCGACCGCCGGGCTCTGGGCCGGCGCGGCCCTCACCGCCCTCGGCGCCGTGGCCGCCTGGCTGCTCCACCTCGCCGGCCTGGGCAAACCCACCGGCCCGCGCCCGCCCCACCTCCGCCACTGGCGCACCCCCGACCCTGCCGGACGCCGGGGCCACCCCGACTGCCTCGGCTGCCGCCTGGCCGGGCGCCGACCGGTGGTCCTTGGGGCGGGCGCGGCGGCAGGGGCGGCGGCGGAGGCAGCGGGGGCGGCGGGGGCGGCGGTAGGGGCGGAGGTAGCGGTAGGAGCGGGGGCGGCGGCAGCAGCGTGGGTACCTGCCGGGCGGCGCGTCGGCGGCGACGCCTGACGCCTGGGATCACGACATCGAGGACAGCTCCACACCCGTCCGGTAGAGCTCCACCAGCAGCGGGCGGAGCGCCTCCCCAGTCGGCGTCAGCCAGTAGCGCGTCCGCACCGGGAAGCCGGTCAGCCGCTCGCGCACCACCAACTCCCGCTCCCCCAGCGCCTGCAGACGCTCGGCGAGCACCTTGGAGCTGATCTCCGGCAGGCGCTCACGCAACTCCCCGTACGAGGCGGGGCCATGCATCAGCTCGCGCAGCACCAGCGTCGTCCACCGACCCGCCACCGCCGCCAGCGCCACCTCCACCGGGCAGTCCGCCTCCGGTCGCGCCGTACGGCCGCGGTCGTCGGGCACCAACTCCGCGTCCCAGCAGCGGCCTTCGGCGTGCGCGTCGCTTTCCGTTTGGTGACCTACGGCGCGCCCGTCTTCACTGCTCGCATGACTCACCCCACCAGCCTCCCCGCGGACACCGACCCGGCACAACACCCGGACGCGGTCGCCGCCGTCTTCGCCGCCGCGTTCAACTCCGGCGACCCCCACCGTCTCGCCCGGGTCTACGAACCCGGCGCCGTCTTCGTCCCCTCACCCGGCAGCACCGCCACCGGACCCGAACTCCACCGCGCCAACGCCGAGTTCCTCTCCCTCGGCCTGCCCATCACCGTCCACCCCCGGCACACCTACGTCGCCGACGACATCGCCTTGCTCATCGTGGACTGGGAGATCACCGGCGACGCCCCGGACGGCACCCCCGTCCACCTCACCGGCACCGCCACCGACGTCGCCCGCCGCGACCCGACCGGCCACTGGCACTACGTGATCGACAATCCCTTCGGCACCGCCCACCCCTGAGCGGCCGGAGGGCGTCCGGAGATCACCCGGTCCGCTCCTTCGGGTCGACTGTGCAGAAGTAGACCTGGCTGGTCTGCCGGTCGAAGTAGAAGTAGAAACTGCCCGTGTACCGACCCCGGGTGATCGACCGGTCGAACGACTCGCTGTGGAGCCAGTCCCCGGGCTCCGCCGGGACGGGGCAGGAGATGCGGTCCTTCTTCCAGGCACCGGTCGACGTGATCGCCGCCAGCCTCGCCGGATCGATCCCGGCGAAGCCGTCCACCGTCACATCGGTCGGCCCCGGAACCGCCGGACGGGGTCCGGGCTCCCCAGGATGGCGCGGACCCACCGCGCCGACGACAACGTGCCCAGTTCCGGGAAACGGCGCTACAGCGGATCGACATCCGTACGGACCTCCCGGCTCGGCGCCGCGAGCGCCGTCGGGCTGCCTTCCCCGGCCCTGAGGAAGCGGGTGCCGTTGGTCCCCAGATCGTTCAGCGACAGCGTCTCCACACCGTCGGCCTGGCCGTACTGGAAGCAGTCTTCGCACGTCAGCGATCCGTCCGTGGAGGTGAGTCGGACGAACGCGCCGTACCCGGCGTCGGAGGCCTCGCCGCGGCGCCAGGTACCGGTGAACGTCACGCCCGCCGTCGACTTGTCGTCCCCCCGGCACGCGGCAGGCACCAGGGTCACCTCGCCGAGCTTGCCGCCCTCCAGGAACTCGATCGAGCCGGCCTGCTCCGCCCGCCACACCCCGACCACGGGCGCCTCGGCCTTCCCCACCGTGCAGGAGGTCAGGGCCGACAGGACGGCGACCACGGCGAGCGCCGGAACAGGCCACGAGGGACGGGGGTTTGGGCGCTTCTTCAACCGGAGGCGATCCATGAAGCCGATCATCCCACCGGCTGCGGGACGGCAGTCAGGCAGGCGGCCGGAACCGCCGCCTTCCCCGGTCGTTCGGCGGCGGGCTCGGCTCAGACCTGCATGCCCTGGGTGGCGACCGCGGTGGGCGGGGTGGTGCTGCCGGCCGTGGTGCCCAGGGTGTGCTCGACCTTGGCGACGGCGGTGCGGTACTGCATCGAGGCGGTCTGCGAGGAGGCGCTCTCGCGCTGGAAGTAGCCGAAGGCCATGGCGACGGTGCCGAAGCGCTCGATGCCGATGAAAGCGTTGAGTTGGACGCCGGCCACCGAACCGTCCAGGCGGACGGCGGGCGCGTCCGGGCGGTCGCCGAGGGTGACCGGGGTGACGGTGAAGGTCACGGTGTCCACGGTGCCGGCGTTGAAGGTGATGGTGTGACAGGTCCGGAAGGCGTCGGTGACGGTGTTGAAGTCGGCGGCGAGCCGGTCGAGCGGCTCGGCGGCGAGGGCCTCGGTCACCATCGGGTTGTCGTCCGGGCCGTCGAACTCGACCTCGGCGCGCGGGTTCGTGGGGCTGGGCTGGGTGGCGCGCATGTTGATCAGGGCGCTGAGCGCGTCACAGCCGCTCACCGGGCTCGGGTTCTCCTCAGGGCCGGGGCTCTGACCGGCGGGCACCTCGGTGAAGCCTGGACCGAGGTCGGCCGCAGTGAGCAAGGCCGATCTCAGCTGGTCGGCGGAGGGTAGCTCCTGGGCGGGCGCGGCCGACGCCAGGTGTGCCGGGCCCAGGGCGACGGCCACGACGACGGCTGCGGCGGTGACGGCGTGGAGAGGCCTTGAAAGAGACATGCCGGCCCCCGGTCGAGAGTTCGGGCAGGGACAGAAGACCAGTCTCCCACCGGCGGCCGGACGAGGCGCGGGGGCAGGTATCTCCGCAGGTCACAGCCTGGGTGACGCACATGAGCGGGACTCATGGGGACCGTATGAGCAGGTCTCATGCGGAGCCCGATGAGCGGGGCTCATGAAGGGGGACGCCATGAGCGGGGCTCATGAAGCGGGACGCCATGAGCAGGTCTCATGGGCAACGTCATGAGCAGGTCTCATACGGAGCCCGATGAGCGGGGCTCATCGGGCTGCAGCGTCTCGAGGGTCTCGGCGAGCCACTCCACCCAGAAGGTCTCCAGCCCGATCCCGGCCCGCAGTACCGCGTGCTGGAGCCGGTTCTCGCCGTCCGCCTTCTCGGCCGGGAAGTCCCGCCGTTCGATCTCCAGGTAGTCGGCCAGCTGCGCGCGGTGCGTCGCCAGGTGGCGCTCCAGCTCGTCCGCCAGGCCCTCCGCACCGACCACCGCCGCAGCTCGCAGCCGCAGCAGCAGCGGTTCCCGGACGGCGCGCGGTGCCGCGCCCTCGGCCGTCCAGCGGGCCAGTTCGGCACGGCCGTCCGGCAGGACCTCGTACTGCTTCTTCTGCCCGCGCACCGGCCCGTCCGGCTGGAGGGCCCGGATGTGTCCGGAGGCCTCCAGCCGGCTCAGCTCGCGGTAGATCTGCTGGTGGGTGGCGGGCCAGAAGAAGCCGATCGACTTGTCGAACCGCCTGGTCAGCTCCAGCCCGGAGGACGGCTTCTCCAGCAGGGCGGTGAGGATGGCGTGCGGCAGCGACATGCCGACGATCCTACGGGCGCACGCACGGGTCTCATGGACACGGCCATGAGCAGGTCGCATGCGACAAGCTCATGAGCCGGTCTCATGCCCCCGACCATGAACAGGTCTCATGTCCCCACGTATGAGCAACTCTCATGGGCGCGCTCATGAGAAGGTCTCATGCCCGCGCCCATGAGCGGGTCACATGGACGCGGCCAGCTCGGTGCCCTGCTTGATGGCCCGCTTGGCGTCCAGTTCGGCGGCCACGTCGGCGCCGCCGATCAGGTGCACCGCCAGACCGCGCTCGCGCAGCGCCTCGTACAGGTCGCGGCGCGGCTCCTGGCCGGTGCAGAGCACCACGGTGTCGACGGGCAGCAGCCGGCGCTCGCCGTCCACGGTGATGTGCAGGCCGGCGTCGTCGATCAGGTCGTACGTCACGCCGGGGACCATCACCACGCCGCGGTGCTTGAGCTCGGTGCGGTGGATCCAGCCGGTGGTCTTGCCGAGCCCGGCACCGACCTTGCCGGTCTTGCGCTGCAGCAGGTGGACGCTGCGCGGGGGCTTGGGGCGCTCCGGGGCGCGCAGGCCGCCGCGCTCGCGGTATTCCGGGTCGATGCCCCACTTCGCCTGGAACACCGGCGGGTTGAGGCTCGCCTGGTCGCCCTGGTCGGTGAGGAACTCGGCCACGTCGAAGCCGATGCCGCCCGCACCGAGGATGGCGACCCGCTCGCCGACCGGCGCGCCGTCACGCAGCACGTCGAGGTAGCCGACGACGCTGGGGTGGTCGATCCCCGGGATGTCGGCAGGGGTCCGCGGGGTGACGCCGGTGGCGAGGACGATGTCGTCGTAGCCCTCCCCGGCCAGCTGCTCGGCGCCGACGGTGGTCCCGAGGCGCAGCGTGACGCCCAGTTCGGCGAGCCGGGTGCGGTAATAGCGCAGCGTCTCGTCGAACTCCTCCTTGCCGGGGATGCGCCGGGCCACGTTCAGCTGTCCGCCGACCGCCTCCGCGGCGTCGTACAGCGTGACCTCGTGCCCGCGTTCGGCGGCGGAGACGGCGAAGGCGAGGCCGGCCGGGCCGGCTCCGACGACGCCGACGCGCTTGCGCAGCTTGGTGGGCGCGAGGACGAGTTCGGTCTCGTGGCAGGCGCGCGGGTTCACCAGGCAGGAGGTGATCTTGAGGCTGAAGGTGTGGTCCAGGCAGGCCTGGTTGCAGCCGATGCAGGTGTTGATGGCGTCGGCGCGGTCCTCGCGCGCCTTGGCGACGAAGTCGGCGTCGGCGAGCAGCGGACGGGCCATCGAGACCAGGTCGGCGCTGCCGTCGGCGAGCAACTGTTCGGCGATCTCGGGGGTGTTGATGCGGTTGGTGGTGACCAGCGGGATGCCGACCTTGCCCATGACCTTCTTCGTCACCCAGGCGAAGGCGCCGCGCGGCACCGAGGTGGCGATGGTCGGGATGCGGGCTTCGTGCCAGCCGATGCCGGTGTTGATGACGGTCGCCCCGGCTGCCTCGACGGCCTGGGCGAGCCGGACCACCTCGTCGAGGGTGGAGCCGCCGGGCACCAGGTCGAGCATGGAGAGGCGGTAGACGATGATGAAGTCCTCGCCGACGCGCTCGCGGACCCGGCGAACGATCTCCACCGGGAAGCGCATGCGCCGCTCGTACGATCCGCCCCAGTCGTCCGCGCGGTGGTTGGTCGCGGCGACGATGAACTCGTTGATCAGGTAGCCCTCGGAGCCCATGATCTCGACGCCGTCGTACCCCGCGCGGCGGGCGAGTGCGGCGCAGCGGACGAAGTCCTCGATGGTCTGCTCGACCTGCTCGGCGGTGAGCTCGTTGGGCACGAACGGGCTGATCGGGGCCTGCAGGGCGCTGGGGGCGACCAGGTCCTTGTGGTAGGCGTAGCGGCCGAAGTGCAGGATCTGCAGGGCGATCTTCCCGCCGGCGGCGTGCACCGCGTCGGTGACCAGGCGGTGCTTGTCGGCCTCCTCCTCGGTGGTCAGCATCGCGCCGCCCCCCCAGGGGCGCCCGGCCTCGTTGGGGGCGATGCCGCCGGTGACGATCAGGCCGACGCCGCCGCGGGCGCGCTCGGCGTAGAAGGCGGCCATCCGCTCGTAGCCGTCGGGGGCCTCCTCCAGGCCGACGTGCATCGAGCCCATGATCACGCGGTTGGGCAGGGTGGTGAAGCCGAGGTCGAGCGGGCTGAGCAGGTGCGGGTAGCGGCTGCTGCCGGGGGTGGCGCTCATCGACGTCTCCTGGGGCGCGGGCTGGGGGCGTTGGTTACCGCAGAGTAGGGGACGGGTCGAGCGTTATGCAACTAGTTGCATAACGGCGTCAAGGGACGGGTGCCCGAACCCGACGCGAACGGGAGGCCGGCCGCGTATCGTCATGTCCCGGACGTCGTCGACGCAGGCGTCGCGACCACGGACACCGCAATCGCGACCGTCACGAGCGCGGACGTCGAAAGCTCGGGAATCACAAGCTCGCGGTATCACAGGCGCAGGAATCACAAGCTCGCGGTATCACAGGCGCAGGAATCGCAGACTCGGGAGAGGGGGCGGCCGTGCGGGGTGGATCGGTGGCCGTGGTCGGGGGCAGCATCGCCGGGAGCGCGTTCGCCGGGGCAGCCGCCCGGCTGGGCGCGGAACGGATCGTGGTGCTGGAGCGCAGCCCGGGCCGGCTGGAGGACCGCGGCGTGGGGCTCTGCACCCACAACGACCGCTTCGACGAACTGGTCCGCGCCGGGCACCTCGCCGCGGACACCCGCCGCCACCGCCTCACCGTCCGCCGCTGGGTCACCCGGGGACCGGCCGGCGAGGGTGACGGCCCGGACGGGCGCGGGTCGGTGCTCTGGGACCAGCCGTTCCCGTTCCACTCCCACCACTGGGCCGTCCTCTGGCAGGCCCTGCGCGAGCGCACGCCCGCACAGGTCGAGTACCGGCTGGGCACCACCGTCACCGCGGTCGGCGGCGACGACGGGGAAGCGTGGATCGAGGAGGCCGACGGGAGCCGCCACGCGTACGACCTGGTGATCGGCGCGGACGGCTACCGCTCGGTGGTCCGCGCCGCCGTCTGCCCGCAGGCCGCGCCCGAGTACGCCGGGTACGTGTGCTGGCGCGGCAGCTACGACGCCGCGCTGCTGGACGAGCTGACCGGCGGGGCCGCCGCTTGGCCGGAGGAGGAGTGCATCACCGCCTGCTACCGCGGCGGACAGGTCGTGATCTACCGCATCCCCGGGCTCGACGCCGACCAGACCCAGGTGAACTGGGTGTTCTACGCGCCCACTCCCGCCTGGCTGCGCCTGGACGGCCCGACCAGCATCCCGGCGGGCACCCTCACCGACGGGCGGCTGGACGAGCTGCGGCAGCTCGCGGAGCGGCACCTGCCGCCGTACTGGGCCGGGGTGGTCGCCCTCACCCCGCGCGAACGGACCTTCCTGCAGCCGGTCTACGACCTGGCGGCCCCGCGCCGCACGGCCGGTCGACTGCTCATCGGCGGGGACGCGGCCACCGTCGTGCGTCCGCACAACACCAGCGGCGCGGTGAAGGCGCTGCAGGACGCGCACGCCTTCGAGCAGGCGGGGTCGGCCGCCGGCGCCTCCTGGCCCTCCCTGCTGGCCGCGTACGACCGCGAACGGAGCGCTGCCGGGCGGGAGTTGGTGGACCTGGGCCGGACGCTCGGCCGGGCGCAGGTCACCGAAGCGCCGGACTGGTCGACCATGGACGAAACGGCGATGGCCGCCTGGTGGCAGCACCAGCTCACCGGCAGCGGGGGTTTCGGCGGCCACGCGCTCGGACGGACCGGACCGTCCTCATGACCGCCGAACGACCACCGGACGACCGCCGGGACGACCGCCGGGACGACCAAGGATGATCATCGGACGGCCGCCGGGACGAGCGCCCGGACGGCCGCCGAAACCCTCTACTCGCGCGCCGGGATCAGACGTTGACGCCGTAGTCGGTCGCGATGCCGCGCAGGCCGGAGGCATAGCCCTGGCCGATGGCGCGGAACTTCCACTCGGCGCCGTTGCGGTACAGCTCACCGAAGACCATCGCGGTCTCGGTCGAGGCATCCTCGCTCAGGTCGTAGCGCGCGATCTCCTGGCCGTTGGCCTGGTTGACGATCCGGATGAACGCGTTGCGGACCTGGCCGAAGTTCTGCAGCCGGGCGTCGGCGTCGTAGATCGACACCGGGAAAACCACCTTGGCCACGTCGGTCGGCACCCGGTCCAGGTCGACCTTGATCTGCTCGTCGTCGCCGTCGCCGCCACCGGTCAGGTTGTCGCCGCTGTGCTCGACCGAACCCTCGGGGCTGCGAAGGTTGTTGAAGAACACGAAGTGCTGGTCCGAGATCACCTTGCCGAGCGCGTTACACAGCAGCGCGCTGGCGTCCAGGTCGTAGTCGGCTCCGGTGGTGGTGCGAACGTCCCAGCCGAGACCCACGATCACGGCGCTCAGACCGGGCGCCTCCTTGCTCAGCGAGACGTTGCCGCCCTTGGCCAGCGAAACTCCCACAATGCCCTCCTCTGATCTCTCCCTGCGGACGAATCTACAACACTGTAGAGATCGCGAGAATCCGTCTGCAGGCGGGCACCGCCCCGGGAATTTCTCCGGGGCGTTTTCAGGGGCCTCTACGGGAACCGGATCGGGAACCGAACCAGGACCCGCCCAGGACCCGGACCAAGGCCGCGACCGGAACCGGGCTGGTACAGGCCGGGCCGGAACCCGGCCGGGGAGCCGGGGTGGTGCCGCCGACCTAGACTGGCGGAGGATTCCCGATTCACAGCCCCTGGTTGCGGCGCCCTCGCGGGAGGTTCCCCATGCGTCATCGGTACAGCTTCCACGTCGACCAGGGCGGGCACTCCGTGACCGTCAACGTCCGCTCCGGCTGGATCACCGAGACCGAACTGCTGGTGGACGGCAAGGAGTGCGCCTTCCACCGCGTCCACGGGCACGGCACCTACCCGCTGACCCTCGCCGCGCAGCTAGCCGAGGAACCGCCCCGGCCGTTCGCGGTCACCCTGGACCACACCGGCACGGCCGAGCACCCGCTCTCCTGCGTCCTGGAGCTCGGCGGCGCCGAGCACCCCATGCCGGAGAAGACGGCCCGCTGAAACCATCCGTGCGGGTGGTTTGCCGTCGAATGGCACGAAACCCTACGATTTCCCGTCCACACTCCCCCGGCTCTCCCCCATATCCGACTCTCCCGATCTCGCGCCGCACGGCCGTTCCGCCCGTTCTCGACGAAAGCCGCCGCATGACCTCCGCCGCCTCCCCCGACGCTTTCGACGCTTTCGACGCCTTCGACGACCTGCTGCGCGAGGCGATGACCGGCGCCGAGCGCTTCGGCCACCGCCAGCACGTCCACCTCGCCTGGCTCGCCGTGCGCCGTCACGGTGCCGCCACCGCCCTCCAGCTGGTCGGCGACGGCATCCTGCGCACCGCTACCAAGGCCGGGGCGCCGCAGAAGTTCCACGTCACCATGACCCGCGCCTGGGTCGAGCTGGTGGCCCACCACGCCGACGGCGGACGGGACTTCGAGGGAGGCGAGGGTAATGAGGACTTCGAGGAGTTCGCGGCCCGCCACCCCGAACTGCTCGACAAGGATCTGCTCGCGCGCCACTACCGGCCGGGGACGCTCGCGGGCGAGCTGGCCCGGACCGCCTGGGTCGATCCGGATCTGGCGCCCTTCCCTTGGGCCGATCAGCGCTCCTGACCCTCCGTCAGGATCTCCTCGACCGCCTCCCGCGCCCGCTCCGCGTCGGCCGCGACCAGTCCGATCCGGGTGCGGCGGTCGAGCACGTCGGCGACGTCCAGCGCGCCCTCGTGGGTGATCGCGTACGCGATCTCGGCGCGCGTCACGTCCAGCCCCTCGGCCACCGGCGTCGACTCCCCTGCGGCCAGCACCTCGTGGGCCGCGCCGCCGTGCCGGGCGAGCAGCGAGGCGGGCACTCCCCGCGCGGACACGGGGCGGCTGTCCCGGTGCCCCGGGGCGCCGACCAGTGGCAGCCGCACCGTCCAGCAGGTCTGAGCCGACAGACCGCGCAGCCGGACGGCGGCATCCACCGCGTCCTCGGCCATCCGGCGGTAGGTGGTGAGCTTGCCGCCGACCACGGTGACCATCCCGGACGGGGACTCCAGCACCGCGTGCTCGCGTGAGATGTCGGCGGTGCTGCCGCCCCCGGTGTCGATCAGCGGGCGCAGCCCGGCGTAGGCGCCGAGGATGTCCGCCCTGGTCAGCACGGTGGCGAGGGCGGTGTTGACGGTGTCGAGGAGGAAGGCCAGCTCGGCCTCGGAGGGCCGTGGCTCGTCCGGGATCGGGCCCGGGGCGTCCTCGTCGGTCAGCCCGATCGCGACCCGGCCCAGCTGCTGCGGCAGGGCGAAGACGAAGCGACTGGTCGAGCCGGGCACCGGCACGGTGAGGGCCGCGGTCGGGTTCCCCAACGCCCCGGCGTCCACCAGGACATGGGTACCGCGGCTCGGGCGCAGTGTGATCGAGGTGTCCACGTCGCCCGCCCAGACGCCGGTGGCGTTGACCACCGCGCCCGCCCGGACGGCCAGTTGCTGCCCGGTCAGCGTGTCGACCAGGGTGGCGGAGGTACCGGTCACCGACTCGGCCCGCACCCGGGTCAGCACGCTCGCGCCGTACTGCGCGGCGGTACGGGCCAGGGCGACCACCAGCCGCGCGTCGTCGACGAGTTGGCCGTCGTGCGCGACCAGTGCGCCGCGCAGACCGGCGGTTCGGACGGCCGGAACCAGCTGCCGGGTGCGCGCCGCGTCGATCCGGCGCACCCGGGGCAGCAGCGCGGCCGGCGTGCCGGCGCCGGCCCGCAGCGCGTCCCCGGCGTGGAAGCCCGCGCGGATCAGCGCGCCCTGCCCGGGTCGCAGCAAGCCCGGGAGCAGCGGCACCAGTTGGGGCAGTGCGCGGATCAGGTGCGGGGCGGTGCGGGTCATCAGCACGCCGCGCTCGACCGCGCTCTCCCGGGCCACCTTGATCCGGCCGGAGGCGAGGTAGCGCAGTCCGCCGTGGACCAGCTTGGAGCTCCAGCGACTGGTGCCGAAGGCCAGGTCGCGGGACTCGACCAGCACCGTGCGCAGGCCGCGCGAGGCGGCGTCCAGGGCCACCCCGGCGCCGGTGACGCCGCCGCCGATCACCAGCAGGTCGACGTGCGGGTCGTCGCCGAGCGCCTCGAGCTCCAGCGTGCGGCGTACGGCGTTCAGTCGGCTCGTCCCCGCGAAGGGGCCGACGGCGGGCGTCGTCATGGTGCGAGGTATCCGTTCAGCGCTCTGGCCAGTTCGCGCCGCCAGGCCGCCTCGGGCAGCAGGGAGGCGACCATGCGGTGCGACTGGACGGTGGACTGGGCGATCAACAGGACCATGGCGGCCAGTTCGAGCGGCTCCCCGGCGCGGATCGAGCCCTGCGCCTGGCTCCGCTCGATGCCGTTGCGCAGCGCCTCCAGCAGACCGCGCTGGCTGGCGCCGAGCCGCTCGACCACGTACTCGAGCAGCAGGTCGGAGTCGTCGGAGCGGAGCAGGGCGCCGAGCACCGGGTGGTCGCGCAGCCGTACGGAGACCTCGACGACCCGCTCCACGAAGGTCTCCCGGTCCTGGACGTCCAGCTCGGCGCCCTCCAGGGTGGCCAGGATCTCGCGGGTGAGCAGCGCGCCGATCACCGCCCGGACGTCCGGCCAGCGGCGGTAGACGGTCGGCCGGCTGACCCCGGCGCGGCGCGCGATCTCGGCCAGCTGCGTGCGGCGCACGCCGAGGTGGACGAGCAGGTCGGCGGCGGCGTCCAGGATCGCGTCGTCCGTGCTGCGGGTCCCGGGCTGCGCGGCTGCTGCGCTGGTGGGCTGCTTGGCTGCTTTCGCCGGCTCGGCGTTACTACTTGACATGATGTGTGAAACTGTAACGCATGGCACCTGAGACGCAAGCGGGACCGGCGGGCGCCGCGCTTCCGCTCCCCCCGATGAAGTGGGACGCCTGGGGCGACCCGGCCCTGGCCAAGGAGCTGTCCTCCGACGTCAAGGGACTGCTCGCCGCCGCCCTCGGCGTCACCGGCGACGCCGCCCCCGGCCCCGGCCCCGACGAGGTCGTGCTGCGCCCGTCCCGGATCTCCGCCGAGGACCTCAAGGCACTCGCCGACGCCGTCGGAGAAGCCCACGTCAGCGCCGCCGACGCCGACCGCCTGCCGCGCGCCGGCGGCAAGTCCACCCCCGACCTGCTGCGCCGCCGCAGCCGCGAGCCGCAGGACGCGCCCGACGCCGTCGTGCTGCCCGGCAGCGAGCAGGAGGTCGCCGCCGTCCTCGCGGTGTGCGCCGAGCGCCGCATCGCCGTCGTACCGTTCGGCGGCGGCACCAGCGTCGTCGGCGGCCTCGACCCCGAGCGCGGCGGCCTCGACGCCGTCGTCTCGCTCGACCTGCGCCGCTTCGACCAGCTGCTCGACCTGGACGAGACCTCCGGCGAGGCCGTCCTCGGCGCCGGCCTCACCGGCCCCGCCGCCGAGGCACTGCTCGCCGAGCGCGGCTGGGAGCTCGGCCACTACCCGCAGAGCTTCCGCTACGCCACCATCGGCGGCTTCGCGGCCACCCGCTCCTCCGGACAGGACTCCGCCGGGTACGGGCGCTTCGACGAGATGGTGCGCGGCCTGCGGGTCGTCACCCCCGTCGGGGTGCTCGACCTCGGCCGCGCCCCCGCCTCCGCCGCCGGGCCCGACCTGCGCCAGCTCTTCCTCGGCTCCGAGGGCACCCTCGGCGTGATCACCGCCGTCCGGCTGCGCGTCCACCCGCTGCCCGCCGTCAAGGCGTACGAGGCCTGGAGCTTCCCCGACTTCGCCACCGGAACGGCGGCGCTGCGCGCCGTCGAGCAACAGGGCACCGGCCCGACCGTGATCCGGCTCTCCGACGAAGCCGAGACCATGGTCAACCTCGCCATGACCGAGCAGATCGGCGGCGCCCCGGCGGTCAGCGGCTGCCTGGCCGTCACCGTCTTCGAGGGCAGTGCCGAGCAGGTCGCCGCCCGGCACCGCGCCACCCGCGAGGTGCTGCTCGCCGCCGGTGCCACCTCGCTCGGCGAGGCCCCCGCCCGCGCCTGGGAGCACGGCCGGTTCAACGCGCCCTACCTGCGCGACTCGCTGCTCAGCGCCGGCGCGCTGTGCGAGACCCTGGAGACGGCGACCGGCTGGAGCCGGCTGCCCGCCCTGCGGGTCGCCGTCACCGAGGCGCTGACCACCGCCCTGCCCGGCGCGCTCGTGCTCTGCCACATCTCGCACGTCTACCCGACCGGCGCCTCGCTCTACTTCACCGTCGTCGCCGCCCTCGGCGAGGACCCGCTCACCCGCTGGGGCGCCGCCAAGCGCGCCGCCGGGGACGCCATCATCGGCGCGGGCGGCACCATCACCCACCACCACGCCGTCGGCGCCGACCACCGGCCCTGGATGACCGACGAGGTCGGCGACCTGGGCGTCCGCATCCTGCGCGCCGTCAAGGCCGAGCTCGACCCGGCAGGCATCCTCAACCCGGGCAAGCTGATCCCATGAGCGGACCTCATGGAATGAGCGGACCTCATGGGAGCAGCGGACCTCATGACGCCCCCGGGGAGATGAGCCAAGCTCATGGGGAGGGCGGGCCTCAGGGGGAGGGCGGGCCGCGAACCGTCCGCCGGGTCGTCGTCCTCGCCAACCCGGCGGCGGGAGCCGGCCACTCCGGCCCCGCCGCCGGGCGGGCCGTCGCCCGGCTGCGCGCCCTCGGCATCGACGCCGAACCGCACGCCGGGCGCTCCGCCGAGGACGCCGTCCGCCTCGCCCGCCAGGCGGCCGCGGACGGCGTGGACGCGGTCGCCGTGGTCGGCGGCGACGGCATGATCAACCTCGCCCTGCAGGCCCTCGCCGGCACCCCCGTCCCGCTCGGCGTCATACCGGCCGGCACCGGCAACGACCACGCCCGCGCGTACGGCCTGCCGCTCGACGCCCCCGAAGCCGCCGCCGACATCATCGCCGCCGGCCGGGCCCGCACCGTCGACCTCGGCCGGGTCACCGGCCCGGACGGCGCCGAGCGCTGGTTCGGCTCCATCCTCGCCACCGGCTTCGACTCCCTGGTCAGCGACCGCACCAACCGCCTGCGCTGGCCGCGCGGCCGGATGCGCTACAACCTCGCCATCCTCGTCGAGTTCGCCAACCTGCGCCCGCTGCCGTTCCGGATCACCCTCGCCGACGGCACCGTCATCGAACGCGACCTCACCCTCGCCGCCGTCGGCAACACCCGCAGCTACGGCGGCGGCATGCTCATGTGCCCCGACGCCCTCCCCGACGACGGCCTGCTCGACGTCACCCTCGTCGACGCCATGCCCCGCCTGCGCATCGCCCGGTTCTTCCCCACCCTCTTCAAGGGCACCCACACCACCCGCCCCGAGGTCACCACCCTGCGCACCGAGTCCCTGCGCATCGAGTCCCTGGGCATCACCGCCTACGCCGACGGCGAGTTCATCGCACCCCTGCCCGTCGAGGTGGCGGTGAAGCGGAACGCCCTGCGCCTCCTGGTGCCGTGAAGCCCCGAGGCCGTGGTCCGACCCAGTGACAGGTTGACCGACTGACCGGTCCGGTCAGCCGGCCGGACCACGGCCGCGGCCATCGATCACCAGGTCACAGGTCACCAGTTCACAGGTGCGCCCTGATCTGCCGCACCGGGCGGCCGAGCACGGCGGCGACCGCCTCCAGCTCCGCCTGCTCGAACCAGAGGAGCTCCGGGTTCCACACCTCGATCTCGAACCGGGCGAAGCCACACGGCCAGTCGTAGCCGAGCACGTCCAGCGTGGTGGCGGTACCGCAGCACGGCACCGTCACCGCGAGCGTCGCAAAGCCGTCCTCCGCATGCTCCTCGAGCAAGTCCGCCCACCACTGCGGCGCGATCGCGCCACCGCAGTGCGGGCACCCGATCCGCTCCAGGTTCTCCCCGCAGTCGACCACCGTCGGCCGCTCGTACCAGCCGACCTCCACCTCGGCATCGCCATCCGCACCGACCAACCCGGCGACCATCGCCACGGCCCGTTCGGCCGCCGTCCGCTCCGGCTGCCAGTACGGGTCCGCCGGGATCACCGACAGGACGTCGTCGCTCACTTCCCGACTTCCTTCCTCACGCCCGTTCCGCGGCAACCACGATCATCTGCCGCCCTGCGGCCTATTGCTCCCCCGTTCCGTCAACCAAGGCCGACCACTGCCGACCGCCGCCGGACGGCACCGAGCGCCCTCATGGGTCCCCGGGGAAGACGGCGGTTCGGGCGGTCCGGACGGCCCGGTCACCCGCCCAGGCGGCGGCGCCAGAGCAGGGGGCGTATCTCGACCGCGTGCGACGGGTCACCGTTCCAGACCGTGGGCAGGCCGACGGCGGTGAGCGCGGCGACCACCTCGTGGCCGATGGCGACGGTGGTCGCCGGGGAGCCGTCGAAGCCGCCGTAGAGCAGGGAGAGGCCGTGTCCGGCGGCGGCGGACTCGGTGCACTGGGAGTGGAAGTAGACGAAGCCGCGGGCGTCCGGCTCGCCGGCGGCGCCGATCTCGGCCTCGCCGCAGGAGCGGCAGCAGGTGAAGTCCTCCCGGGCCGTGATGCCGCTCGCCTCCAGGGCGGCGAAGGCACGGGCGAGGCGTTCCGGGTCGGTCTCGCCGATCCAGCCGGTCTGCTCGCCGACGCGCTCCAGCCAGAGCCGGTCCGCGAGTTGCTCGGCCTGGGCGCGCGAGAGCGGGCGGCGCTCGCCCGACACCAGGTAGTCCTCGGCCTCCTCGGCGAGCCGGGCCCGGTCGGTGTAGCCGCAGGCCAGCGTCAGCCGCAGCCGGTCCTCCAAGTCCTGCCGCTCCTCGGCGCCCAACTCCAGCGGCGGTACGGGCTCCGACGCCGGGCCCATGTCGAGCGCCTGCCAGTCCAGCCCGTCGCCCCAGCCCGCCTCGCCGCGCGCCCAGGCCGTCATCGCCTCGGCCACCGGTTCGGGACCGTCCAGCCGTACCTCGTAGTGCCGCTGGGCGGAGCCGTCGCGGTGCTCCAGCGTGTAGTCCTCGCCGCCGTGCCACACCTGGATGTACACGTCCGGCAGGTCCGGTATCCGCTCCACGACGAGGAAGCGGTCGTGCTCCGCACCGATGCGCCGGACCAGCCCCGCCAGCTCGTCCGCACTCAGCCTGGAGCGCCGCTTCCCGTCGTTCGTCTGCACCGTGATCGCCAGCATGGGACCACCCTTGCACACCCCACTGACAACTCCCCAGGGCCGGTCCCGCAGTTCAGCCCCGGTGTGCCCGGAGCCAGTCGGCCAGGTAGGCGACGGCCAGCGCCCGGTCATCGGCCTCCAGCAGTACGCGGTTCTCCCGTCCGGGCCCTTCCAGCACCGTGAACTCGCCGTGCCACGCCACGAGGGCGGGGAACCCCTCGCCGCCCCAGACCCGGAAGTCCGTCGAGGTGGAGACGCTCAGGCTGCTCATGGAGATCCAGGGACACAGCGCCCGCAACACCGGCTCGTCGGCGGCCGCCTCGATCAGGAGCCGCAGCGACCGATCCCCGGCCTGCTCCGCCGACCCGCACCAGTGCAGGAAGTCCTGCCAGGCCCGCTCCGCCTCGGCGGCGAACGCCGCGTCAGCCACGGCCTACCCCCTCCAGTGTCTTCACGCGGCCGACGCTCTCGGTGAGGGTCGGTTCGCCGGTGCCGGGATCGATGCCGAACACGCGGAAGCCGGTGTCGGTACTGATGCGGATGTGGCCGGCGTCGGTCCAGTCCGCCGACACGAACGCCCCCTCGCCCGGGAACCCCTCCGGCAGGTCGAGGACGTGCCACCGGCGGGCGGACAGGCCGCTGCCGGACTCCAGCCTGATCCTCCGGTACTGCGCCTCCGTCTCCTCGCCCGGATCGCCGTGGTGGACCACGACCAGGACCTGGTCCGTCCGCGCCGGAGAACTCGTCCGGGTCTCGTGGGAGGTCTCCCCGGAGACCGGCCGGACGACGAAGGCACCCAGCACTCCCAGCAGCACGACGACCCCGACCCCCGCCGTCAGACGGCCGACGAGGTCCCACCGCCGACGGGCGCAGACCGCGGCCAGCAACAGGACGGCAGACACGCCGATCAGCGGGACAGGCCGGTTCAGGGTGTAGGCCACCGTCGCGCGCCCGCCGCTGCGGGACTCCCAGTGCCCGACGACGCAGACGAGCAGCGGCAGCAGGGCACACTGCCGGCCAGGATGCCGCCGATCCTGCCTCGAAGCTTCATCGCCCCCCACTCCCGACGGCCCCCACCGCCCTTCCCCGTCTACCTCGTGGCCCTAGGACAGCCGGTCCTCCCGGCGCAGGCGGAAGACCACGTTGCGCCGCAGCGGTCCGTCCGGGGCGGCGGGGTCGTCGAAGTCCTCGGCGCGGTCGTGGGACATGCCGAGGCGGCGCATCACCGCCTGGGAACGGTGGTTGGCGGCGGTGGTGATGGCCAGGACCTCGAGGAGGCCGAGCGTGTCGAAGCCGTACCCGAGGACGGCGCGCGCCGCCTCCGTGGCGTAGCCGTGGCCCCAGGCGGAGCGGGCCAGACGCCAGCCGATCTCGACGCCGTCGACCGGGTCCGTCTCCCCGATGTCGTCCAGTCCCACGAAACCGATGAACTCGCCGCTCTCCCGCACCTCGACGGCCAGCCAGCCGTACCCGCGCCGCTCGATCGCCGCCTCGAAGCGCGCCACCGAGGCATCGCTCTGCTCACGGGTGAGCGGGCCTCCGAGGTGCTCGCGGATCTCCGGGTCGGCGTTCATCGCGGCCCACGGGGCGAGGTCGGACTCCCGCCAGCGGCGGAGCAGCAGCCGATCGGTGTGCAGTTCGTCCAGCGGTGCGTTCAGCGATCGGTTCAGCGGTTCGTTCATGCGGCCAACCCAACGGCACCCGGCCCGCTCGGGCAAGCGGAAAAGTCCCGGTACCGGCGGCGACCACCGGTCGGGGAGCGTCCGGAGCCGCGGTGCCACTGCCAACCGGCCATTCCCCGGCGGGAATTGTCTGGCCGCCGGGCCGCTCGGAGGATGGTGGCACCGAGATCGGCCACACCCCGGAGGACTCCACCGTGACCACCGTCAGCACCACCAGCGCCACCAGCGCCACCAGCACCACCACCAGTGCCCAGCAGCTCGCCGACCGTTACGCCGCGCTGTGGACCGAGCCCGACGCCGCGGCGCGCCGGAAGGCGGTCGAGCAGCTGTGGGCCGAGGGCGGCGTGCATCTCCTGCACCCGCCCGTCGAGGCCCGCGAGGCGGCCGCGCGGGTCGGCTTCGCGGAGCCCGTCCTCGAGGCGCGCGGATACGAGGAGCTGGAGTTCCGAGTCGCCCGCGGCTACGAGGAGTTCGTGGCGCCGGGCGAGTTCACCTTCCGCGCCCGGCCGGACGCCGTGCGGCTGCGGGACGTCGTCCGTTTCACCTGGGAGATGGTGTCCGTGGCCGACGGCGAACCGGTCGGCGGCGGCGAGGAGTTCGTCGTCCTGGACGCCGACGGCCGGATCACCGCCGACTATCAGTTCCCCGGACTCTGAGCCAAGCCCTGGATCGGGTCGTGGGCCGAGCCCTGGGCCGGCCTCCGAGCGGCCGCGCCCCGCAGTGCCTCGGCGGTCGCCGCGTCCGCCGGTAGGAAGGCCTCCAGCTTCAGCTCGGCGAGTGTGACGTCCACGGCGGTGGCGAAGGTGGTGACCGTGGTCATCAGGTGCAGCTCGCCGAGCGAGGTGCGCAGCTCCAGCGGTACGGCGAAGCCCAAGTGCTGCTCGCCCACCTCCACTTCGGGTACGTATGAGCTCAACTCCTCGTTCAGCTCGCCGAGGTGACGGGTGCGCTCGACGATGTGGCGGGCCCAGGCGGTGAAGTTGAGGATGCGCGGGGCGATGCCGTCCGGGTGCAGGGCGAGCCGGTAGGCGTTGGTGCCGGGACCCACGAGCCGCGGGTCGGCGCCCTCGGTGATCACGTCCAGGGCGGCGTTGGCAGCCACCACGTCGCCCTGGTGGTCTACCACCAGGGCCGGGTACGGGAGGTGGCCGGCCAGGATGTGGCCGATCGCCTCGCGCACCGTCGTGAGCGACGGCCCGTCCAGCGGCGTCTCCGGGTAGACGGGGGCGTAACCGGCGGCCAGCAGCAGCTCGTTGCGCTCCCGCAGCGACAGGTCCAGCGATTCGGCGAGCCGGACGACCATGCCCCGGCCGGGTGCGGAGCGCCCCGACTCGATGAAGCTCAGGTGCCGCTGGGTCGTGCCCGCCCGGGTGGCGAGGTCGAGCTGGCTGAGGCGGCGGCTGGTTCGGCGCTCTCGCAGCGCTTGGGGGAAGTCCACGCCACCAGCCAACCCGCAAGACGCGCAGTGCGCCATTCCCCGGCGGGAATTGAGCCCATGCACCGCGGCTGCCAGCCTCGATGCCATGGACATCGGCGTCTTCCTCCCCACCGGCCAGGACCAATGGGCCGCCCACAGCCCCCGCGATCTCATCGGGTTCGCCCGCCGCGGCGAGGAGTTGGGATTCTCCTCGCTGTTCGTCAACGACTCGCTGCTGAGCCCGCGGATCGAACCGCTCACCATGCTGGCGGCCGTCGCCCCGGTGACGGAACGCATCCGGCTCGGCACCGGCGCGCTGCTGCCGGTCCTGCGCCGCCCGGTGCAGACCGCGCAGACACTGGCCTCGGTGGACCAGCTCTCCGGCGGCCGGCTGACGGTCGCCGTCGGCGCCGGCTTCCCGGGGCGCTTCGGCCGCCCGCTGCACGAACTGTCCCAGGTGCCGTGGGAGCGCCGTTTCGCCCGGTTGGACGAGACGGTCGCCCTGTGGCGGGCGATCTGGTCGGGCGCGAAGGAGTTCCACGGCGAGTTCCACTCCTTCGACGAACTCCCGCCCGCCACCGCGTCGTTCCGCGCCGACGGGCCGCCGCTCTGGCTCGGCGGCGCGACCCCGGCAGCGCTGGCCCGCACCGGCCGCCACTACGACGGCTGGCTGCCCTACCCGCCGGACCCGGCCGACTACGCCGCCGGGCTCGACTCCGTCCGGACGGCGGCGCGACAGGCCGGACGCGCACCGGAGGCCGTCACCCCCGCGCTCTTCGTCAACGTCCGGATCGACCGCGACACGGAGGCGGCCCGTCGGGCCATGGACGCCTACACCCGCGCCAACTACGGCCTGCCACTGGCCGAGACGGAGCGGATCCAGGCCTTCGCGCTCGGCACGGCGGAGGAGGTCGCCGCCAAGCTCGCCCGGTACGCGGCAGCAGGTGCCCGACACCTGGTGGCCCGTCTCGGAGCGCTCGAACTGAGGGAACAGCGGGAGCAGTTGGAGTGCCTGGCGGACCTCACACTCCCCGGGTCGCGGTGATCCGCCCCGCCGCGATCGCCGCCGTCAGCTCCCCGTGATCCACCTCCGTCCGGTCCGCGTACCGCACCGCGAACTCGGCGACCGCCTCCGCGAAGGTGTCCGCGCTGCCGAGGTAGCCGGCGATGGCGAGGCGGTCGCCGGTGCGGGCGTGGGCGCGGGCGAGGGTGCGGCCGCAGAGGTCGGCATAGGCGCGCAGACCGGAGGGCTTCAGATCGCCGACCTCCACCGAACCCTTCATGTCCCGCAGTTGGCGGCCGTAGAAGTGGCGCCCGGCGGGGCCGGTGGTCCAGCCGAGGAAGATGTCGCTGGCGGCCTGCATCAGGTGCTGGCCGGTGACCACCCGGCGGCCGCCGTGGTGGGAGGAGACTTCGGCGTCCACCCGGGCGGGCGGCAGGTGGTCCTCCAACACCGACCGGCCGGCCTCCTTGACCTGCAGGAACAGCGGGTCGTGACCGTCCCGGCCCTCCAGCAGGACGATGAAGCAGCGGGTGCCGACACTGCCGACGCCGACCACCTTGGTGGCCGCGTCCACGAAGCGGTAGCGGTCCAGCAGCACCCGCCGGTCCTCCGCGAGGGTGGCCCGGTAGTCGCTGAACACCTGTCCGATGCTGTGCAGTTCGTTCTTCTTCAGCGGTTCGACCAGCGGCGGCGCGCTGATGATCCGGCGCCGCCCGTCCCGCTCCTCGGTGAGCTTGTCGAAGGCCTGCAGGCTGGTCCGGCGCCGGGCGTGCGCGAGCTCGGCCTCGGCGCGCCTGCGCTGCCGGGGATTGCGCAGCATCGGCAGCAACTGCGCGGTGTCCACCCGGCTGTACCAGACCTCGAGTTCGCCGAGGCCCGCCAGCCACCGCATCGCCGCCGCGTACCCCTCGACGGCGGTACGGGCGGCGCGGCGCACCCGCTGCTCGTCCTCGCCGTTGTCGCGGGCGGCGACGGCGACGCTGGCGGCGAGGCGTTTGACGTCCCACTCAAAGGGGCCGGGATAGGTCTCGTCGAAGTCGTTGACGTCGAAGAGCAGGGCGCGTTCCGGCGAGGCGTACACGCCGAAGTTCGACAGGTGGGCGTCGCCGCAGAGCTGGACGGTGAGGCCGGTGTCGGGGACGGCTCCGAGGTCGGCGGCCATCACGGCGGCAGCGCCGCGCAGGTAGCCGAAGGGGCTGTCGGCCATCCGCCCGTAGCGGATCGGCAGCAGCCGGACGATCCGGTCCTCCGCCTGCCGTTCCAGTACGGCGAGCGGGTCGGGCCGGTCGGCGGCGGGGATCCACCGGCCGTGGTCGGAACGGGAGACGCGCTTGCGGGCGGCCTTGCCGCGGCGGCGGCGTTCGGCGGGAGTGGTCATGCGGCGGCTCCGTCCGTCGGCGGGTCCACCCCGCGACGCCGGGAGCCCGCGGGTGCCCCTCCCCGCGACGCTAGGACACGAGTGCCGGAGGGCGCAGCGTACGCCCGCCGGCACTCAGCCGTCCGGGTGAAACCGAGCGGATGACAGCTCGCCGGATCGCCGTGTGACCGACCGTCGTGCGACGGACCGCTGCGCGACGGTCACTTCGCAACGGGTCACTGCGCAATGGGTCACTGCGCAATGGGTCACTGCGCACCGGGTCACTGTTCGACGGGTTCACTGCACCGTGAAGTCCGCCATCATCGCCATGTCCTCGTGCTCCAGGTTGTGGCAGTGCAGCATGTACGCCCCCGGGTAGTCGGTGAACCGCACCAGCACCTCCACCGCCTCGGCCGGGCGCAGGTCCACGGTGTCCTTCCAGCCCGCGTCGTACGGGCCCGGGTCGGCGCCGTTGCGACCGATCACCTGGAAGTGGTCGAGGTGGACGTGCACGGGGTGGTGCAGGTCCGAAGAGAAGCGCCAGCGCTCGACCGCCCCGAGCGCGGGTGCGGCGATGTTCTGACCGGGTCGGTAGGGCTCGCCGTTGATGATCCAGCCGTCCCTGCGGCTGCGGCGGAAGGAGAAGTCGCGGGTGGCGACAGCGGCGCCGGGGTCCAGGGCCTCGACGGTGGCGAGCTTGTCGGGCACCGTCGCGTCGTCGTTCACCGGTTTCGAGGAGACGTCGAAGCGCATCACCTCGGCCGTGCGGCCGCTGCCGAAGCGATTGACCAGGCGCACCTGGGTGCCGGGCAGGTAGCGGGCGAAGTCGACCACGACGTCGAAGCGTTCGGCGGGGGCGATCTCGATCCCGTCGTGGGCGACCGGGGCGGCGAGCAGGCCGCCGTCGGAGCCGATCTGGACGAGGGCGTCGCCGCCGGGGGGCTGCGGGTCGAGTTCGAGCCGGTAGAGACGGGCGTTGGAGGCGTTGAGCAGGCGCAGCCGGTACCGGGCGCGGTCGACGTCCAACCGGGGCCAGGGGGCGCCGTTGACCAGGATGACGTCGCCGAGCACGCCGTTGGCGTAGGCGGCGGTGACGCCGGGCTCGCCGAGCGCGGGGTCAGCGGAGGGGTACCTGAAGGAGCCGTCGGCGGCGAAGGTGCGGTCGGCGATCATCAGTGGCAGGTCGCGCTCGCCGCGCGGCAGCGGCAGGGCGTCCTCCTCGTCGTCGTGCACGAGGTGGAAGCCCGCCAGCCCGCGCCAGACGGCGGGGCCGGTGAAGCCCATCCGGTGGTCGTGGTACCAGAGGGTGGCGGCGCGCTGCCTGCCCGGATAGGTGTAGCTGCGCTCGCCGACGACGCTGCGGCCCGCCGTGTGGCTCATCCCGGCCCTGCCCGGCATGCCTGCCATCCCCGGCATGCCCGCCATCCCCGTCTGCATACCGGACCCGCTCTGGGCGGCGTCCGCCGACGACCCGACGGGCAGCAGCAGGTCGGCCGGGTAGCCGTCGCTGTCCGCCGGGGTGTGCCCGCCGTGCAGGTGGGTGACGGACGGCACCGGCAGCTCGTTGCGGTGCTTGACCACCGCCGTCCGCCCGGTGCGGGTGACCACGGTCGGGCCGGGGAAGCTTCCGCCGTACGTCCAGGCCTCGGTCTTCACGCCGGGCAGGATCTCCAGCTTGGCGACCTGCTGGGTGATCTCGTAGTAGTCGGTGGTCCCGTCGGTGCGCACCGGTTTCAGCACGGCAGGCACCGGCAGCGGCACCCGGAACGCGTCGGGCAGGTCGAGGTCGCTGGTCAGCAGCCGCCCGGGGCGGCCCTCGGCGAGCAGCAGGGCGGCCGAGGGGACGGCGACGGCGGCCAGCGTTCCCGCGCCGAGGACGGAGGCGCCGATGCCCAGGAACCGGCGCCGGTTCACTTGGCCACCTCCACCGGCCCGCCGGGGCGCGGCAGCCGGCCGCCGCCGTCCGGGCTCGCCTCGGGCAGTCCCGCCCGGGCGGGCAGCGGCAGCCGCCAGGCGCCGACCAGGCCGAACAGGATGCCGCTGACCAGCAGCACGCCGAGGGTGACGTGCACGCCGAGCGCCCGGGCGTAGCCGGCGGCGATCTGGCCGACGACCGCGACGGCGAGCAGGAGGGTGGTCCACAGCGGCCAGAGCGGGCCCCGGCCGGGCCACCGCACCGCGACGGCCACCGCCAGCTGGAGCACCACCACGGTGGCCAGCGTCGTCGCGTTGTCCTCGTGGTCCTTCAGGGAGTCGTAGGTGCCGTTGAGGAAGCTTCCGGCGAGCATGACCTGGAGCAGGACCAGCAGGGCCAGCGCGGTGGCGGTGGTGCGCAGCAGGATCAGCGGCCGGCGGGACGCGGGGGCGGCAGGGGGACTGCTCATGTCGGGCTACTCTCTGCTTCGGCGGTCGGATGGCGGGCCGGGGTGAGGGACGGGAGTGGGGGACAGGGGCGTGGGTGAGGGGCGGGGTGAGGGGCGGGCGAGAGCGTAGCTGATCCGACATCACGATCAGCTCCAGTAACGGTGTTTGAGCCTTCCGGTTACCCCGTTGCGCCTGCTGGGACCGCCTCTGTCACCCGGACGAGGGATGCCCGTGAGTACTCCTCACAGGCATCCCTCGTGTGCTCCGCGGTCCGGCGCCGGTGCCGGTGCCGGTGCCCGGTGCCGCATGAGTTGCTCTCACGGGCCTGCCTCATGAGCTCCTCTCATGGGGAGGCGGGGTTCCTCCATGAGGTCCTCTCATGACCCGCCCGCCCCATGAGCTCCCCTCATGGCTCACCCGCCTCATGAGCTCCCTTCATGGCCCGGCTCATGAGCTGCTCACATGCCCCACCCCCATGAGGTCCCCTCACCTCACCCCCCTCCTACTGTCGCGCCGCCCCCAGCGCCACCGGCCGGGTCCGCAGCAGCGCACGGACGGGCAGCCCGGTCGCCCCGAGGCAGAGCAGCACGGCTCCGGCGGCCAGCGGCAGGGCGAGCATCGGCGGGACGTACGGGGAGGCGTTGGCGACGCCCCGGGTGACCGGCACCAGCGTGATCCAGGCGATCACCGCGCCGACCCCCAGCCCGGTCGCGGCCACCAGCAGCGCCTCCCAGCGCATCATGCCGCGCACCTGGCGCCGGGTGGTGCCGGCCAGTCGCAGCAGCGCGACCTCGCGGCGCCGGTCCAGCACCGTCATCACCAGGGTGTTGGCAGCGCTGACGGCGGCGAACCCGCCGAGCACGCCGGCCATCACCGTATTGGCCCAGCCGCTCAGCTCCATGTCCTTGTCGGCCTGGGCGACGAACCCGGCCCGGTCGGTCACGCTCGCCCCGGTCACCGTCGCCCCGGTCGCCGCCGTCCCGGTCAGCGCGTCCAGTCCGGCGGCCACCGCCGTACGGTCGGCGCCCGGCATGTCGGCGACCAGCACCTGGCTGTCGTACCCGGCGGTGACGTGCGCGGCCACGGCCGCCCGGGGCAGCACCGCCTGGGCGACGCCGAGCCCGCGGTCGTACACGGCGACCACGGCGGGCCGCACCGGGGTGCCGTCGCCGAGCCGCAGCGGGACACGGTCGCCGACCTCCGCGTTCAGGGCGTCGGCGAGGGACGTGCTCAGGGCGATGGTGTCGGTGGCGCGGCCGAGGTCGGCGAGCGAGCCGCTGCGCACGCCCAGGTCGAGCACCTCGGGCAGCCGGGCCGGGTCGCCGTCGACGCCGAGCGCGGGGGCGGAGCCCAGTCGGCCTCCGCTCTCGAGGACCAGGCCGGTGCGCAGCACGCCGACGGCGGCTTCCACGCCGGGCACCTTCGCCGCCCGCTCCGCGGTCCCGGCAGGAAGACCGGGTCCGGTGGAGCCGATCACGTGGTCGGCGGTGACGCCGGCCCGGACGTTCTCACCGGTAGTGTGGCGCAGGGTGCTCTGCAGGATCAGCAGGGTGCCGCAGAAGGCGGTGACCAGGACGATCGGGGTGATCGCGGAGGCCAGTCGGCGGGCGTTTGCACGGGTGTTGTCGGCGGCCAGCGAGCCGGACGCACCGCCCACCCGCAGTGGGGCGCCGAGCACGACGGCGGCGATCCGGGCCACCCAGGGCCCGAGCAAGGCGACGGCGAGCATGAAGCACATGACCACGCCGAGCGCGGTCTCGGCGGCCTTGCCGCCGTCCAGGGTGGCGGCGACGGCGGCGACCGCGATGCCGCCGGCCGCGAAGAGCAGCCCGAGGACGGTGCGTACCTTGCCCGGGCGGGGTGTCTCGACGGCGGCCTCGCCGAGCGCTTGGCCGGCGCGCAGCTTGGAGGGGCGGCGGGCGGCCAGGAAGCCTGCGGTCAGCGCGGCGAGGGTGCAGGTGAGGACGGCGGCGAGCATCGGCAGCGGGCCGATGTCGAGGCGGATGCCCTCGGGGACGGCGCCGCGTTCGGCCAACTGGCCGAACCACCAGCGGGCGAGGGCGAGTCCGGGCAGGATGCCGAGCGCCGCTGCGGCCGGGGCGACCAGCACCGCCTCGGCGGCGATGGTGCGTCGGATCTGGCGCGGGGTGGCACCGACGGCGCGCAGCAGGGCGAACTCGCGGGCGCGCTGGCCGGTGGCGAGGGCGACGGTGCTCATCACGACGAAGATCGCGGTCATGGTGGCGTAGCCGCCGAAGGTGCCGCCGATGCCCATCAGCATGGTCCGGGCCTCGCCGAGGGCGGGGTGTTCGACGGCACCACGGTCGTCTCCGGTGAAGACCTTCGCCCCGCCGCCGACGGCTTGGCGGAGCTGCGAGGCGAGTGCGGCGACGGTCACGCCCTCGCGGGGCTGGACGGCGATGGCGTCGATCCGGCCGGGGTGGCCGGAGAGGCGGTCGGCTGTGGCGTCGGCGAACCAGGCGGTGGGGCCGGCCGCCTGGGCAGCGGCGAGACCGGAGACCCGGTAGCTCGCGGTGCCGCCGGGCGCGGTGAGCGTGAGGTTCGCGCCGGGCGTGAGATGGGCGGCGCGCGCGGTGTCGGCGTCCAGCACCACCTCGTTCGCGCCGGGTGCGCGGCCCTCGGCCAGCCTGTCCGCCGGTCCGGCGATGCCGAGCGCGGCGTAGCCCCGACCGGTCAGGGCCGAAGTGCCGCTCAGTCCCTGGGTACCGGCCGCGGCGGTGATCGGGAACGCGGTGTCCGGCCGGGCGGCCGCGACCCCGGGCAGGGCGGTCAGCCGGTCCACCAGCGCGGCGTCCGTCCGGGCCCGTTCCGGGGTGGCCTGCTCCTGGGTCTCGGTGTCCTCGCCGACCTTCTTCTGGATCTTCACCGTCTGCTCGGCCGCGACCACCACGGGTGCCGATGCGTACCGGACGGGCTTGAGGCTCGCGGTCAGACCGGTCTGCAGCAGCACGCCGCAGGCCGTCACGACGGCGGCGCCGAGCAGCAGGGCGACCAGGGTGCCCACGAAGGAGGCGGGCCGGAAGCGCACCGAGGCGCGCGCGAGTCCGTTGGTCATGCCGCCGCTCCCACGGGGTGGGCGGTGAGCGCGACCATCCGGTCGGCGACGGCCTGCGGGCCGGGGTGCGGCAGGTCGTCCACGATCGCGCCGCCGGCAAGGAACAGCACCCGGTCGGCGAAGGAGGCGGCCACCGGGTCGTGGGTCACCATCACGACGGTCGCGCCCAGGGAGTCCACGGCCTGCCGCAGCAGGCCGAGCACCTCGTGCGCGGTGCGGGTGTCCAGCGCGCCGGTCGGCTCGTCGGCGAAGACCACGTCCGGACGGGTGATCAGTGCGCGGGCGATCGCGACCCGCTGCTGCTGGCCGCCGGAAAGCTGTCCGGGCCGCCTCCGGGCGTGCTGTCCGAGGCCGACCCTCTCCAGCAACTCCCGTGCCCGGGCGCGGTCCTGGCGCTCCCCGGCGAGCCGCTGCGGGAGCAGCACGTTCTGCTCGACGCTCAGCGAGGGCAGCAGGTTGAAGGACTGGAAGACGAAGCCGATCCGGCTGCGGCGCAGCTTGGTGAGCCGGTTCTCGCTCAGCGCGGTGATCTCCTCGCCGCCGAGCCGGATCTCCCCGGCGTCCGGGCGGTCCAGTCCCGCCGCGCACTGCAGGAAGGTGGACTTGCCGGAGCCGGACGGGCCCATCACGGCGGTGAAGCTGCCGCGGGCGAGCGCCAGGTCGATGCCGCGCAGCGCCTGCACCGCCGCCTCGCCGCGCCCGTAGGTGCGGCGCACGCCTCGCAGTTCGATCGCCGGGGCCGGCTGCGGCGCGCCGATCCGCCCCGTACCGTTCGGGCCGCGGTCGTTCGGATCGGCGGCGTACGTTCCGGCGGCGTACGTTTCGGCGGCGTACGGAGTGCCGCCGTACGGATCGGTCCCGCGCTCGTCGGTCCTGCGGCGGTCGTGGCGGCGTGCCATGGAGGGGCCTTCCTTCGGTGCTGCGTCGCTCGTCGTCAACGTGCTCCACGCTAGGAAGACCGGGCCCGCCGAACCATGGAGGTCACCGGCGGACCGGGGGTGGGGTTATCCCTACACCGGTTCGGCGGCGATCCCGAGGTAGGTGGCGCGCAGTTCGGCGAGCACCGGGTGGGCGGGGTCGAGGGCGGTGTCGTCGACGGCGGCCAGCGGCCGCACCCCGATGCCCGCGTTCACGGCGAAGGCGGCGGTGAAGCGGTCGAGGCCGGTGGCGGGCAGCGGCTCACGGGACTGCGGGCCCCGGTACGCCCCTGACAGCAGGGCCTCGGTGACGCCGGGCAGGCTCGGGCCCTCCGGCCAGACCAGCTTGTCGTCGTCCAGGAAGCCGACGTTCCAGGTCGCGCCCTCGGTCACCCGGCTGTCCGGGTCGACCAGCAGCACGTCGTCGTAGCCCGCGAGTTGGGCCTGGCGCCGGTGGTGGACCAGACCGAACAGGCCGACGTGCTTCACTTCCGGCAGCTCCCGCCGGTACGCCGCTGTCCGCACCCGCAGCGGGGCGGGCTCGGCCGCGGCGGCCGGGCGGGTGGTGACCAGCAGGGCGGGCGTGGCGGGAGCTGCGGGGCGTTCCAGGCCGAGCGCCGGGTCGTAGACGGTGACCCGGACGATCACCGGCGTGCCGTCGGCGGGCAGCACCGCGCGGATCCGCTCCCGCACCGCCGCCCGGTCCAGTTCGGCGGCGAACAGCGCGCGGCAGTCCCGGACCAGCCGGTCCAGGTGCAGCGTCAGGCCACGGACTCGGCCCGCCTCGGCGCGCAGGGTGGTGAAGTGCCCGTAGTTGAGCAGCCCCAGCGCGGCCAGCCGCGCCGGGTCGGCGGGGGCGCCGTCGATCTCGATCTCAGCCATCCCCCGAGTCTGCCAGCTGCGGTGACGGCACCGCGGTTTGCTCCGCAGGACCCGATCCCCGGTCCTGGGGAACAGGCACGGACACCGGACGGTACGGGGAGGACACCGGGCGGCGGGCGGCCCGTTCGAACTCCTCGATCCGGTAGGCCAGTCCCTCCGGCTCACCGGCGTCCGACCAGCGCCACGCCTCCGCCCACCACTGCGGGCCGCGCACCAGCGGGAAGCCCGCCAGCGCCAGGTGCAGGGCCAGCGTCGAGCGCGCGTACTCGTGCACCCAGCCGTCGGCACCCCGGTAGTCGGCCGTCTCGTCCAGGCGCAGCCAGCGGCCGTCCCGGCCGGCGGTCAGTATCGGCACCCATCCGCGCAGCCGGTCGGCGACCAGCAGGAGCAGCCGCCCGTCCTCCTCGCACACCCGGTAGGAGGGGAGTTGAGGCATCCGCGCGAGCGAGAGCGAGCGCTTCCAGCCGACCGCCCACAGCCCGCGGCGCAGGTAGTAGCGGATGGCCGGCTGCCAGGTCCAGTGCGCCTCCAGCCGGAACCCGGGCAGACCTTCGGAGGTGGCTGCCTCGTACACCTCGTCCAGCGCGGCGGCCGCCAGCCCGCGCCCGCGCGCGGCCGGGCTCAGGTAGAGGGAGGAGACGGCGAGTTGGCCCGGGCCCTTGGTCCAGTTGTCCACCGCGACGGTGCCCACGACGCCGTCGTGGTCGTCCCGGATCCAGTACCGGCGGCGGTACAGCTCCCCGCCGGGCCACTCCCGACCGCTCTCCCCCAGCCGCTCGCGCCAGCGGCGCTCCGCCGGCGGCGCCAGCCCGTCCGGGTCCACCAGTTCACCCAGCTCGCCCTCCACCAGCGACGCCAGGTCCCAGCGCGCGAACCGCCGTTCGTCCCCCTCCCCGGCGGCCCTCAGCCGCTGCCCCGCCGCCAGCCGGTCCTGTGCCCGCTCCACCGCCGCATCCCACGACCTCACCACCCGGCCACCATAGCGGGCGCCGAAGACATTCCGTAATTCAGTGGACACCGAACGTCAGATCGGGTACGAATGCCGCTGTCCGATCAGCCCGGTTCC
This sequence comes from Kitasatospora sp. NPDC023120, assembly GCF_055560835.1. Lineage (NCBI taxonomy): Bacteria > Bacillati > Actinomycetota > Actinomycetes > Kitasatosporales > Streptomycetaceae > Kitasatospora > Kitasatospora sp. NPDC023120. The sequence continues at coordinate 81,261 of NZ_JBVHHY010000015.1, forward strand.
CACCGGCTTGTCCTGGAGGGGCCGTTAGGGGAGGGAGATCCCCATGCGTGGCATCTTCGTACGTGCCGTTGTCGGGGCGGCGCGCGCCCTAAGCGACGGGCTGGCACGCCTTCGGGGCCTGGTCCGCCGTGCCGGTCGAGGTCCGGGGGCGGGGCCGGGTCAGTGCCACGGCCGCGATCACCAGGGCGCCACCGGCCAGCGCGTTCCAGCCGACCGGCTCCGAGAGGAACAGCGCGCCGATCGCGGTGGACCACAGCGGCATCACGTAGGTGACGGCCGAGGCCACCGTGGTGCCCGCGGTCCGGACCACCCCGAGGTTGAGCAGGTACGCCAGGCCGGTGCCGACGACGCCGAAGGCCAGCAGGGCGGCGGCCGGGCCGGCCCCGGGCCAGTGCGGAGCGCCCGCGGCGATCGGCGCGATGACAGCCAACTCTGCGGCGGCGCTGCCGATCTGGAGCGCGGACAGGACGGTGACCGACTCCGGCCGACCGGACAGGAAGCGCCGCAGGTAGGCGAAGCCCGCTCCGTAGCAGCAGGCGGCGGCCAGGCAGGCGAGGCCCCCGGCGGCCTCGCCGGAGCCGATGCCGTGCCAGACCCCGAGCACGGTGAGCACGCCGACGAACCCCAGGGCGAGGCCGGTGAGCCGACGGGCGCCGGGGCGGCGCTCCTCGGGCACGGTGAGCACCGCGAACAGCAGGGTGAACAGCGGAGTGGTCGCGTTCATCACCCCGGCGAGCACCGAGCTGACCCTGGTCTCGCCGAACGGGAACAGGATGAACGGCACGGTGTTGAGCAGCACCGCGACCACCGCCGAGTGCACCCACAGCGCACGGTCGCGCGGGGGCTTCTCACCGCGCAGCACCATGACGGCCCCCAAGGTGACCGCACCCAGCAGGCACCGCCACAGCGCCACCCAGACCGGGGGCACCCCCGCGTCGACCGCCACCTTGATCAGGGCGAAGCTCGCACCCCAAATCGCCGACAGTGCCACAAAACCCGGCAACCAGCGCCGCGCCGCAACCATCCCCGTATCCCTCCGGTGTTCCCTCCGTCTGGACAGAGGGTGGCCGGGCGGCCGAGCATGAGTCCAACAAGTGGCAGTCCGATGTGGATGAGGAAGTCTCATGTCCCCAGGTCACACGCTCCAGGACGTCCGATGACCGCGGAGGTGAACCTGGCTCAGCTCAGGGCGCTGGTCGCGGTCGCCGACACCGGCAGCTTCGGCGCGGCCGCCGACGAGCTGGGGCTCAGCCAGTCCGCCGTCTCGCACGCGGTCGCCGCCCTGGAGCGGGTCCTGGACGCGCCCGTCCTGCTGCGCGGCATCCCGTGCCGGCCGACCCCGCTCGGCCAGCAGGTCCTGCCGCACGCCCGGACCGCGGTCGCCTCCGCCGCCGCCGTACGCACCGTCGCCACCCAGCACACCGGCGGCCTGACCGGCACCGTCCGGCTGGCCGCGCCGACCACCGTCTGCCAGGCCCTGCTGCCCGGGCTGCTGCGGGACTGGAAGGCGGCGTACCCGCAGGTCACCGTCCGGGTCTTCGAAGGCGAGGACGCCGAGCTGACCTCCTGGCTGGAGGCCGGCATGGTGGACGCCGCCGTCCTGGTGGACGCCGGGCCGCCGCAGCCCGGGGCGGTCCCCCTCGGCGCGGACTCGATGCACGCGCTGCTGCGCCGCGACCACCCGCTCGCCGGGCAGGAGACCGTCCACGTGACCGAGCTGGAGGACGACGACTTCCTGCTCTCCGAGGGCGGCTGCGAACGCCACATCCGGGAGGCCTACCGGCGGGCCGGCACCCGCTTCACGCCCCGGCACCGGATCCGCGACCTCAACACCCTGATCGGCATGGTGAACGCGGGCGTCGGGGTCTCGGTGATGCCCGCGCTGGCGCTGCCCATGCTCCCAGCCGAGTGCGTGCTGGTCCCGATCCGGCCCGCCGTCCACCGGACGCTCACGCTCACCGGCCCGGCGGGCCGACCGTGGTCCCCGGCGGTCAGCGGGCTGCTCGCGGGAGTGGGAGCGATGACGAAGGGCAAGGCCCTGGCGGTCGCGTCGGGCTGAGTGGAGTTTTTCGGCGCCGAGGGCGGGGTCGGTGGAACTTTCTGCCGATCCGGGCGGCGGTGGCTGGTCGGTGCGGGTGTACGGCCGGAGGGTGACGGCATTCCGGCCGTACACCCGAGGGAGGACCTGTTGTCCGCACAGCCGCTGCCCCTGCCGCCCGGGCACCCAATGCCCGAGCAGCCGGTCCCCGTACACCCGCACCGCTGGTGGGCGCTCTGCGCGCTGCTCACCGCCGAGGCGATGAACCTGCTGGACGCGACGATCGTGCAGGTCGCCGCGCCCCGGATGCGCGCCGACCTCGGCGGACCGGCCGCCGCCGTGCCCTGGCTCACCACCGCCTACACCCTGCCGTTCGCCGTCCTGCTGCTCACCGGCGGGCGGATCGGCGACCGGGCCGGGCGCCGACGGGTGTTCCGGATCGGGGTGGCGGGCTTCCTGTTCGCCTCGCTCGCCTGCGCCTGCGCGCCCACGCTCGGCGCGCTGCTCGCCTTCCGGGCCGTCCAGGGTGCGGCGGCGGCCGTGATCGTGCCGCAGACCATCGGCCTGATCAAGGCCATGTTCCGGGGCCCGGAGACGGCCCGGGCGCTCGGCACGATCGGTCCGGTGATGGGGCTCGCGGCGATCGCCGGACCGGTGCTCGGCGGGGTGCTGACCCACGCCGACCTGTTCGGCTCCTCCTGGCGCGCGGTGTTCCTGGTCAACCTCCCGCTCGCACTCGCCGTCCTCGCCCTCGCCTCGCTGCTCACCGAGGACCGCGCCCCGCGCCGACCGGGCCTCGACCCAGCCGGCAGCACGCTCGCGGCACTCGCCACCGGACTGGTCGTACTGCCGCTGCTGGCCACCGGCAGCACGCCGCTGGTGTGGACGGCCGTCGGGGCCGTCGTCGCGGTGGCGTTCGCCGTCCACCAGCGGCGCGGCGGCCGGCGCGGCCGCGACACCCTGGTCGAGCCGAGCCTGTTCACCTCCGTGCGGTTCCCGGCCGCGTTGCTCGCCCTGGCGCTCGCGTTCGCCGCCACTACGGGGCTCAGCCTGGTCGTCATCCTGCAGCTCCAACTCGGCAGCGGCGCCGACGCCTTGGCCTCCAGCCTGACGCTGCTGCCGATGTCGGCCGGGCTGGCGGTCGGCTCCCTGTGGGCGGGTTCCTCGCTGGTCCGGCGGTACGGGGCGCGGGTGATGCCCGCCGGGGTGGCGGTCATGGCAGTCGGGGTGGTGGCCGCCGTCGGCGCCTACCGGACGGGCGAGCGGCCGGAGGCGCTGCCGTACGCGCTCGCCGTCGTCGGGCTCGGGCAGGGACTGTTCACGCCCGCCTTCTTCACCACCGCCCTGCAGCCGCTGCGGCCACAGGAGACCGGCTCGGCGGCGGGCCTGCTCAACGCCGTGCAGCAGCTCGGCTCCACCCTCGGCGTCGCGGTGCTCGGGCGGATCTACCTGGCCGCCCCGGACGCCGCCGGCGCGCAGCGCGCCTGCTGGGTGACCGTGGGGGTGCTGGCGGCTGTCGCGGTGGCGGGAGGGCTCATGAGCCGCTCTCATATGAGCGGCTCTCATACCGCCCGCGCCACCACCCACGCCGGGGAATCGGACACGGCAGGACCGGACGCGGAAGGACCAAACACAGCAGGACCGGACACGGCAGAACCGCACCCGGCAGAATCAGGCGGTGTGTCCGACGACCGGGAACCCACCCATGCTCGATGACCTCGACCGCGCGCTCGTCCACGCCCTGCGCGTCGACGGGCGCGCCCCGTTCAACCGGATCGCCGCCGTCCTCGGCGTTTCCCCGCAGACCGTCGCGCGCCGCTACCGGCGGCTGCGGGCCGAGGCCGGGCTGCGGGTGATCGGGCTCGCCGACCCGCACCGGGCCGGACGAGCGCAGTGGCTACTGCGGCTGACCACCGGGCCGCACACCGCCCGGAACCTCGCCGAGGCGCTGGTCCGGCGCGCCGACACCGCCTGGGTGAAGCTCACCTCCGGCGGCACCGAGATCACCGCCATCGTCGACACCGGCCCCGGACCCGAAGGCCACGGCCTGCTGCTGCGCGACATCCCCCGCACCGCCGCCGTCACCGACGTCTCCGCCCACTGCCTGCTGCACACCTACCGGGGCGGTCCGTCCGCCTGGCCGGTCAGTACCGAGGCGCTCAGCGAAGAACAGCAGGCCCGGCTCCGTCCGACCACCGTGAGCGGCCCGCCCGGCGGACCGGAGGAAACCGACCCCGCCCTGCTCCGCGCGCTCCACCGGGACGGCCGTACGCCCCTCGGAGACCTCGCCACCGCGACCGGCCGCACCCCGGCCACCGTCGCCCGTCGGCTCGCCGAACTCCGGGCGGACGGCACGGTGTTCCTCGACGTGGAACTCGATCCCCGGCTGCTCGGCGCGGACATGCAGGCACTGCTCTGGCTGCGCGTCGCCCCCGCCCACCTCGACCGCGTCGGCCGCGCCCTTGCCACCCACCGCGAACTCGCGTTCGTCGCCGCCACCACCGGCCCGAGCAACCTCGCCGCCCTCGCCCTGTGCACCGACCCGGCGGACCTCCACCGGTACATGACCCGGCAGTTGGGAGCCGTCCCGGAGATCACCGCACTGGAGTCCGCCCCCGTGCTGCACACCTTCAAGGCCGCCGGCCCGGTCCCGGCGCCCCCGGGACACGGTCGGCCCTGACCGGGCAGGCCGGACGGTCACCGGACCGAACCGAACCCACGTCCGGTCCACGGCACGACCGGCCGCTCAACCCCGCAGCCGGACCCCGTCCAGCACCACGCCCACCACGATCCGCGCCGGAACGGCGCCCCACATCCGCGAGTCCGTGCTGAACTCCGGGTTGTCGCCCAGCAGGACCACGTGCCCGCCCGGCACCGTCCCACCCGCCACGACCGGGCGGACGGGCCGCGGAACCGGGTCGCCGGGCAGCGCCGCCAGCCGCTTCACCAGCAGGCGCTCCGGCTGCCGCCCGACCTGCCCTGCCCCTGCCCCAGCCCCGGAGTCGCCGGGCCCGGCCCCAGCCCCGGACCCGGCGAGTCCGTCCGGGGATACCACCACGATCCGGCCCGCGCGCAGCCGGGCCAGGCCCCGGCGCAGTACCAGGACGCGCTGGCCGGGCCGCAGCGCCGGGCTCATGCTCGGACCCGAGACCACGACCACCGACAGCGCCGACCGCAGCAGAAGCCCCAGGGCCACCGCGGAGACCGCCACCACCAGCACCGCCCCGCCGACCACCGGCAACACCCCCATCCGCGCACCTCCTCCGCTCAGCGGGCCGACCGGCCCGACACCCCGGCCCGCGCACCCGCAAGCCCCGCCCTCGCAAGCCCTCACCCCCGCCCCACCCGTCACTCCCCCGCCCGCCCCGACACCACCGCGTCCTGGTAACCCGACGCCTGCAGGGTGAACAGCTCCGCGTAGCGCCCGCCGAGGGCCATCAGCGCGTCGTGGGTGCCCTCCTCGACCACCCGGCCGGCGCCGAGGACGACGATCCGGTCGGCGTCCCGGACCGCTGAGCCGGTGCGAGATGACCAGGCTGGTGGCGCCCCGGCGCAACTCCCGGAGGTTCTCGTGGAGTTCCTGCTCGGCGGCCGCGTCGAGGCCCCGCGCTGGGCTCGTCCAGGATCATCAGGTCGGAGTCGTCGCGCATGAACGCCCGTGCCACGGCGAGGCGTTGCCACTCCCCGCCGGACAGCGAGGGTCCCCAGCCCGCCTCTGTCACGCGCTCGGGCAGGAAGATCCGGCTGAGCAGGGCCCCGTACCCGCCGTCCAGCCGCTGCACCCGGTCGTGGATGCCGGCCGCGCGGGCGGCGTCGGCGATGCGGTCCCGGTCCTCGAGGTGGGCGAGGCGACCGAGGCCGATGTTCTCCCCGGCGGTCAGGTCGTAGCGGCAGTAGTCCTGGAAGACCACGCCGATCCGCTGCCGGTACTCGTCGGGCGGGAACTCCCGGATGTCGAGGCCGTCCCACAGTACTCGGCCGCGGTCCGGGTCGTAGAGCCGACAGAGCAGCTTGACCAGGGTGCTCTTGCCCGCGCCGTTGAGCCCGCCCAGGGCGGTGACGGAGTCGGCCCGCAGGGTGAGGTCGACGCCGCGCAGGATCCACGGCACGTCGGGGTGGTAGCGGAACCAGACGTCCTGGAACCGGATGGTGCCGCGCAGCGCGACGGGCGGGCGAGGGTCGCCGGCCGGGGCGAGGTCGGGCGGGGCCTCGCCGAGCGTGCGGTAGTGGTCGAAGGTGAGCGCGGCCTGGTACGCGGAGGCGCCGCCGGCCGCGAGCTGGCCGACGCCGGTCTGGATGCCGGCCACCGCCGCCAGGCACACCGAGACCTGGCCGAGGGAGAGTTCGCCGTGCCGGGCGGCCCGCACCTCCCACACCAGACCGAGCGCGTAGACGACGACGCCGAGCAGCGACGCGGGCAGGCGGCGGGCGAGATTCTGCCGGTCGGTGCGCTCCTCGGCGCCGCAGACCGCCCGCAGTTCGTGCCGGGCACGCCCACGCAGGAAGTCCTGCAGGCCGAAGAGGCGGATCTCCTTCACCGCGTCGACGTCGGAGACCAGGCTGCTGTAGAAGGACTGGCGCCGGTTGCGGGACATGGTCTCGCTCGGGACGGCGGCCCTGCGACGGCCGGCCGCCAGCTGCGCCCGTACCAGGGGCAGCGTCAGCAGCAGGGTGAGCGCGCCGAGCAGCGGGTTGACGACGAAGACCGTGCCGAGGAAGCCGACGACGGTGAGGAGCGCCTGGATGCTGCCGAAGGCCGCGCCGACCAGGATGTCCGGGGCGACGCCACCAGCCTGTTGGGCGAGGCGGAGCCGGTCCTGGAACCGCGGGTCCTCGAAGGGCCGCAGGCCGGGCAGCCGGTTGACCGCGTCGAACAGCTCCTCCTGCACCCGCAGTCGGATCGCCCGGCTGGAGCGCGCGCGGGTGTACTCGCCGAGCGCGGGGGCCAGCGCCATGCCCAGGCTCGCGGCGACCAGCAGGACGCACGTGCCGGTGGTCGGACCGCTCGCGGCACCGGTGAGCGCGTCGAACAGACGGCTCACCAGCAGCGCGGTGGCGGCGGGCAGCAGACCGGCGACCAGCCCGCAGAGCAGCGAGAGCAGCAGCATGGTCCGGCCGGCCCGCCAGGCGAGCGCACAGGCGGCGCCCGCCGAGCGCAGCGCCCGTCCGGCCCTTGCCCCCGCCGCCCCTGCGCCCGCCCCTGCCCCCGCCCCGCCCCCGGTCGGCCCGCCGCCTCCACCCACGGCACCCGCGACGCCCGCGGCACCGGTAGAGGAGGCCGTATGAGTCGTGCTCATCGCGCAGCGGTCGGGATGACGAGCTCTCCCGGCACCAGGTGATTGGTGATCCGGCCGTCGCCGTCGACCGAGACGTAGCTGGGCCAGCGCACGATCCCGAACGCCTCGGCCGTCGACTCGGTGGCGGATCCGGAGGTCTCCACCGACACCCGGGCCACCGGCTCCAGCAGCGTGCGCAGTTCGGCGACCACCGGGCCGCTTCCCTTGACGACCGCGAGGACCCTCTCGCGCCCGCCCGGGTAGCCGCTGATCGCCTTGACGAAGTCGGGCGCCTGTTCCAGGCACGGCCCGCAGGTGCCGAAGAAGAAGCCGACCACCGCCGGGGCTCCGGCCAGGTCCGCCCGAGTGACCTCGCCGTCCGTTTCGGTGGGAGCCTGGAATTCCGGCATGGGGGCGCCGTCCGGAATCCGGTTGTCGGGTACCGAAACACCCTTCCTGATGTTTCCGAAGGAGGTCGGAGAACCGTGCTCGGAACCGTGTTTGTTGATTTTCCGCGCGAGCGCGAGCGTCAACATGAGATTGAACAGCGAAAGACAGCCGATAATGACCACGAAAAGCATGGTCATAACGGTTCCGTGCCTCGTTCCTGGCTCAGACGGGTACAGGGAGGAATGCCCGGCACGAACCGGGCGGAGGACAGCACAAAGGCACCCGCAGAGGGCACCCGCGGAGAACAGCCGCAGAGAACACCCCCGGAGGGCACCCGCGCCACCGGGGACGACCGGGCGCCCGCACGAGCGGGAGAGGTGGGTGCGGCTCAGCGTGCCGCCGAGAAGAGTTTCGACCAGGGTGTCGGTCGCGATGATCAGCGCGCTCGCGAAGCCGGCCACGAGCAGCACCGCGGCGCCCCGGCCGCCCCCAGGTCGCCGGGGCCGGGCGCGACGCTCGCTGCCGAGCCGGCCGCGGCGACGGCGATCAGTACCAGGTTGCGCGCCACATGAGCCTTGCTCACGGCACGCCGGAGGCGCCGAAGCAGGAGCAGGAGACATCCGCCCCCTGCCGGAGCAGCCGGACCAGGATGGCGGCGAACAGCGCGATCAACCCGCCGGTCGCGGCAAAAGCCCAGGTGGCTAGGGGTGATGGCAATCAGACCAGAAGGGCGAGGGCGGCCTCGGCGACCGGCACGCCGATCACCGCCGCACCGGTCAGCCGTGGCGGCACGACCGCCATCACGCGCAGCGCGGAGGCGAAGTCGCGGCGCGCCCGGAGCTTGGCCAGGGCGGACATGGCGAAGACCACCGCGATCACGGCGCGGCAACCGAGCAACAGGTATGCGGTCATGACTCCCCCTCCGTCGGCTGCTTCTCCGCCGACTCCCACTCAACCGGCAGCCGCTCCGTCGACTCCCTCTCAGCCGACTCCGACTCCGGCTCCGCCACCGACGCCCCCGCCGACGCAGGGCGGGGGCACCGGCGGCCGTGTGTCAGTCGGCCGGTCCGGCCGGCGAACCGGGACGGATCAGCAGCCGCCGACGATGACGCAGGTGACACAGGACGGCTTGACCGCACAGCTCCAGGAGCAGCACTCCGTGACGTACAGGTTTTCGCCGCTGCAGTGGGTGGTGGTACCAGCCGGGCAGGCGCAGTACGCGTCCGCGACATTCGCCTTGCGGCCGCCGGAAACCACGCGGTCGACCAGGTTGAGAACTGCCTGAACCATTTGTTCATCCGCTCGGGAAGGTGGATTGGAGAGGCTGTGCACTTACTCACGAGATCTCGCGGCTCGAAAAGCTGACCGACCACTCGAGAGCTTGTCTAGACCAACTTCGAAAGCCGTCAACGCACGGGAATCCGGAATGAGACGCTCCCGTTCCCGGAGGTTCACACTCCCCCTCCACCGGGGCTTGACCCACCCTCCGAAACAGGTCTATACCAGTGGGAGCCCCGCGGCAGCCACCCCACGCCCCTGGGCAGTTCGGCCTGCCGCCGCGCCACCCCCACCTACGGCGCGAGCGGGTGTCCTCCCCCACCGCCGTTTCCTGGAAGGCCTCCGATGGAACGCGCTACTCCCCCACACCCCGTCCGCTCGGAACACTCCGTCAGTCATCGGCACCGCTCCGGCCGGGCCGCCCTCGCCGCAGCCGGTGTGCTCGGCCTGCTCGCCGGGGGCGTCGCCGCCCTGGCCGGCACCGGCTCCGCCTCTGCAGACACCGCCGCAACCACCACCGCCAACGCTGTCACCGCTGTCGACGCCGCCGCCAACGCCGCGACCGGCCTGGGCAGCAACTGGTACGCCTCGGCGCCGTACCTGATGCCCGAGGACAATAGCCCGCCGGACGCCGCCGCCGTCATGGACGCCACCGGCCAGAAGGCCTTCCAGCTGGCGTTCATCCTGGCCCAGGGCAACAGTTGCTCCCCCGCCTGGGGCGGCACCTCCTCGATCGACACCGACACCACCATGCCGAACGTCATCCAGACCGTCCGCGGCAAGGGCGGAGACGTCTCGGTGTCCGTCGGCGGGTACGGCGGCACCAAGCTGGGCCAGGTCTGCGGCACACCGGAAGCAACCGCCGCCGGCTACCAGAAGGTGATCACCAAGTACCAGCTCAAGGCGATCGACTTCGACCTGGAGGAGCCGGAGTACGAGAACACCGCTGCCATCCACAACGAGATCGGCGCGGCGAGGATCCTCCAGCAGAACAACCCCGGCCTGTACATCTCCATCACCACCGCCGGCACCACCGCAGGCACCGGCTGGTTCGGCACCCAGATGCTCAACGAGGCCAAGTCGCAGGGCTTCACGCCGAACAACTACTCGATCATGCCGTTCGACGGCGGCTTCAACGGTGCGGCGGCTCAGACCGACGCACTGGTGAAGTTCAACGGGATCCTGCAGACCACCTTCGGCTGGAACGAGGCCACCGCGTACGCCCACGAGGGCGTGTCGATGATGAACGGCCGCACCGACGCCGCCGAGTACTTCCGCCAGGCGGACTTCCAGACCGTGCTGGACTTCGCCACCGCGCACGGCCTGGCCCGGTACACCTACTGGTCGGTCAACCGGGACCGGCAGTGCCAGGGCCCGGTGGACCCGGGACTGTCCGGCTCCTGCTCCAGCGTGGCGCAGAACGACTGGGACTTCACCAAGTACACCGTGAAGTTCGCCGGGGCGACCCCGCCCACCACCCCGCCGACGACTCCCCCGACCACGCCCCCGACCAGCCCGGGAACCCCGGGCACCTGCACCGCCCCGGCGTGGAGCGCGAGCACCACGTACACCGGCGGCGCCAAGGTCTCGTACAACGGGCACAACTACCACGCCAAGTGGTGGACGCTGAACGAGGTGCCGAGCGCCAGCGGCCAGTGGGGCGTCTGGGCCGACGACGGACCCTGCTGACGGAGCAACACCCGCGCACCGCCCGTACGACCCGGCCCGGACCTCGGCAATAGAAAACCGGAGGGGCCCCGGGGATCACAACCCCGAGGCCCCTCACATCAGTTCGACCCCTGCGCCGCTCCGGCCCGTCGTCCGGACGACGTCCGAACGACGTCCGGAAGGTGTCCGGAAGATGTCCGGACGACGTCCGGCTCGACGCCCGGGTCACTCCGACGCCGCGAACCGCTCCCGCAGCTCCGCCAGCACCTGCGCCGCCTCCAACAGCCCGGCGGCCTCGCAGCGCGCGATGCCGGCGGTCAGCCGGGTCGCCGCCGCGCCGGTGCGGCCGAGGTCACTGCCCTCGATCAGCGCGGCGAGCCGGACGGACTCCGCGCGTGGCGGCTCGGCCCGCTCACCGCCCTGCTCGTAGACCGCGATGGCCCGCTCGACCTCGGCCAGCGCCTCCTCGTACCGTTCGGCGACGGCCAGGCAGCGTGCCCGCTCGTAGTGCGAACCACCGCGCAGGTACCAGGTGTTGTACTCCTGGCCGCGCTCCTCGGCGGTCGCGCCGACGGCGTCCGCCTCCGCCAGCAGGGCCAGTGCGGCGGCCAGCCCCTCCGCGCCCTTCGCGCGCATCGTGGCACGCGCCAACTCCCGCAGGGTGGCCGCCAGTTGGTCGACCTTCGGCGCCTTGCCGTGGGCCTCGCGGGCCCGCGCGAGCGCCGCCTCGGCGGCGTCCCAGCGGTCCGCCTGGGCGAGCGCCAGGGTGGCCTCGCAGGCGACCATGGTGTGGGTCTCCTGGTCCTCCCAGTCCGCCACCAGGTCGGCCAGCCGCAGGTACTCCTCGGCGGCGTCCCGGTACTCCTCCAGTTCGACCAGGCCTCGGGCGAGGTCCAGCCGGGTCTGGGCGAGCATCCGGATGTCCAGCCGTGCCGCCGACGCGTCGAGCAGCACCGACTCCAGGACGGCGACCGCGTCCGCCGCCCGGCCGGTGTCGCGCAGCACGTCGGCCAGCTGCAGCCGCACCTGGGCAGCCTCCTCGGCGGCCTCCGGACCCTTGCGGTCGTAGCGCGCGGCGGCCTCCGACAGCGCGCGGACCGCGCCACCGAGGTCGCCCACCTGCAGGCAGGAGTGGCCGAGCATCATGTACGTCGGCGCGTACGGGTAGGAGTCGTCGCCCCAGCGCGCGGCCTCGGCGAGCGCCCGGTGGAACACCTCGACGGCCTGACCCGGCTCACGGCTCTGCAGCAGCACCTGGCCCAGCAGGCCGAGCACCCGCGGGGTGTGCCAGGGCAGCTCCGCCGCGTCCAACTGGCCGAGCACCTCGCGCAGTTCGGCACGGGCCTCGGCGAGTCGGCCCTGCCTGGCGGCGGCGTCCGCGGTGTACTGCCGGGAAGTCGCGGCCCGCCGGGCGGAGCCCAGCTCGACAGCGGTCCGGTGGTAGCCGCCGACCGCCTCCTCGAAGCGCGCGGCGGTCTCGGCGGAGGGCTCCGGCAGCGCCCCGACCAGGTCGTGGTGGGCGGCGTAGGCGCGGGTCTGCAGCACGATCAGGTAGTCGTCGTCGGTCAGCTCGCCCGTCGCCCGCAGCTCCACGGCCCGGGCCAGCGCCGAATCGAGCGCCGCCCAGTCGGCCACCTTGCGCTTGCCGCCGCCGGAGGCCTCGCTGCCCTCTCCGTCCTCACCGCCGGAAGCCGCGCCATCATCGGCACCGGAGTCCTCGTCCAGGTCCGCGATCAGCGTCCGGGTGCGGACCATCAGCGCCGACCCCGGCATCCCCGCCGCGTCGAACAGCTCGGCCGCGACCAGCAGCCCCGCCTTGCCCTCGGCGTAGTCGTCGCGCTGCAGCGCCTCGTGGGCGCGCTGCTCGGCGAGTTCGGCGCGCAGCCGCTCGGGGCTGCCGACCTGTGTGCCCTCGGGGTGGACGAAGTCCGGGGCGGCGGCACGCTCCGCGATCCGCTTCCAGAGCCGGTCGGAGTCCGGGTGCCCGAGCACCTCCAGCTCGCGGGCCCGGACCACCAGGGCGGTGAAGTCCTCCGGCTCCGCCTCGACCACCCGACGCGGCGCGGGCGCGACCCCGGCGACCCCGGCAACGCCAGAGCCGCCAGAGCCGCCAGAGCCGGCAGAGGCAGCGGACAGCTCGGGCGCGACGGCGGCGCGCACGCCCAGCGCCAGCGGCTCGGCGAGCAGTGGTTCGACGGCCAGCCGGGCGCGCCGCGCGGCGCTGACCGCGTCGGTGCCGTTGCGCGCGTCGAAGCGGGCGGCCAGCGCGTCCGCCTCGGTGCGGAGGTGGGCGAGCAGGGTGTCCACCGTCCAGGCGCCGCCGGCCGGGCCGGTCACCGCGAGCTCGCCGTGGCCGGCCCGGGCCAGGGTGGCGATCAGCACCTCGACGCCGGTGAGGAAGTCCAGCCGGGAGGCGGCCTCGCCGGTGACCGCGAACAGGTCGCGGTTCTCGGCGAGCAGTTCGAGGCCGCGCGGCTCGTTGCCGGACAGCGCGCAGAACTCGATGTGCCGGGCGACGGCGCCCAGCATCGAGGACTTGCCGCGCGCGAAGCGGTAGCCGGTCAGGTGTGCGGAGCGGGCCTCGTCCAGCCGGCCCCGGCGCAGCAGCGGCAGCAGGGCGACGGACTGGCTGAGGTAGGGCTCCAGTTCGCAGCTGCTGCGGCCGCTCAGCACCGGTGCGAGGATCTCCAGCGCCCGGGTGTCGTCGCCGAGGTCGAGGAAGTGCCGGGCGCGGGCCCGGGTCTCGCAGGCGTGGCAGTCGCTCATCTCGGAACGCGGGCGGGCCGTCCACAGCTCGTACGCGTCCTGGACGCCGACGCCGGTGACGTCGGCCAGGTGGTAGCGCTCGGCGTAGTACGGCTGGAGGCCGAAGCCGGCCGCGCGGTAGCGGTCGCGCAGCTCGGTGAGCCAGCGCTCGACGGCCGCCAACGGTACGTCCGGGTTGTCCCGCAGCGCTCCGGCCACCCACTTGAAGCGCCAGAACACCTGGTGGCGGGCCCACTCGCCGAAGCCGTCCGGGTCCTGGTCCCAGAGCTTGAGCACGCGGGCGAAGACGACCGGGTTCTTGTTGCGCTCGCCGTCGTACTCGTAGGCCTCCATCAGCTCGAGCAGGGCCATCGAGCGGACCTTGGTGTCCTCGAACTGCTCGGCGGCGTCGACGAGTTCCTCTGCCGTGACGGTCCGGGTGCGGCCGTACGGGCGGGAGTCGTTCTCGTGCAGCGCGGCCATCACCGCGTCGGGGCTGTCCAGCATCACGCCTCCTTCGCGTCGTCGCGGTTCGCCCCGCCGGCTCCACCGGACCCGCCGGCCCCGCCCGTCCCACCAGCCCCACCGGCTCCACCGGCTCCACCGGCCTCACCGGCCCCACGCGCCTCGCCCGCCTCGTGGCCGAGCATGGCATGGTCGAGCAGGCTGATGAACGAGCGGTTGAGCAGGGCGGACTCGCTGGCCTTGAGCGGACGGCGGGTCATCAGCACGGCCTGCCCGTACAGCGCCTCGACGGCGGTGACGGCCAGCTCGCGGTCGGTCACCGTCGCGGCGCGGCGCACCAGCGGGTTGAGGTGGTTGAGCACCAGCTGGGCGCGGGGCACCTCGGCGCGCAGCGAGCCGAGGATGTCGGCCCACAACCCGTCCGCCTCGTCGGCGAGTTGGGCGCGGGTTCGCTCGTGCCGGGCCTCCCGGTTGTCGAGCAGCAGGGCGGGCGCGTTGGTCGGGTGGAAGCTGCGCAGGGCGACGTCGCAGTCGAACCTGCCGACCACCTCGCGGGCGATCGCGAGGAAGGCGTTGGCGGCCAGCTCGGCGGCCGGGTCGACGGTGTCCAGGTGCGCGGTGACGGTGCCCGGGTCGAGGTCGGAGACCGAGACACCGGGGCGGATCTCGGGCAGCCGGTGCACCAGGTCGCGGTCGTAGGTGTAGCCGCCGTTGACCACGCCGAGTCCGGCCGCGCCGGCGATCGGGGCGACCTGGCGGAACTCCTCGACCGTACGGGTCACCAGCACCACCGGGTGGCTGCGGGCGAACTCGTCCAGCGTGACGTTGCCGTCGGTGGTCTCGAACGGCAGCCAGGGCAGCATCATCCGCAGCAACTCGTCGTCGTAGCGAGCGAGTTCCTTGACCGCCAGGTGGTGGACGGACAGGAAGCGGTGCAGCAGCGCCGGGTCGCTCGCGGACAGGCCGGTCAGCCAGTCGCGGATCCGGGCGCCGAGCGCGTCGCGGACAGCGGCCAGCGTCTCGTCGGCGTACAGGCCCTCGCGGGAGGCGGTGGGACGCAGGCCGTCGGTGTCCACGACGCAGCGGACGAAGAACGCCCAGTCCGGCAGCAGTTCGTCCGCCTGGTCGGAGAGCAGCATGCCCTTGAGGTGTACCCGGTGGCCGTTGCGGCGCGAGGGCGGGGCGGCGTCCGGCAGCACGTACGCGACGCCGCGCAGGCCGACCAGCGGCAGGTCCAGCTCGATGGTGTCGAGCGGGGTGAAGTCGAAGGTGGTGCGGCAGTACTCGCCCAGCGCGTCGCGCTTGGCCAGCGGGGAGCCGTACCGCTGCGCCCACGGCGGGGTGCGGTTGACCCGGTGCTCGGTGCCGCCCGCGTCGATCACGGTGACGTCGTGGCGCAGCAGGCTGCCGAAGTCCCGGGCGAGGGTGAGCACCCGGCCGGGGCGGGTCCACTCGGCGGCGTCGGCGCGCGGGGCCAGGGTGACGGTGGTGCCCGGCTCGGGCTTGGCCTCGGCGGGCAGGGTACGGATGGTGTAGCTGCCGTCGGAGCTGCCGCGCCACTCGATCACCGGGGCGTCCGGGGTGGCGGCGGAGCGGGTGACCACGGTGATCTCGTCGGCTACCACGAAGCAGGCGAGCAGGCCGATGCCGAACTGGCCGATGAAGTCGCCGCGGGCCTTGGCCAGCCCGGCGCCGTCCAGCCGGCCGTCGGCGTCGCGCTTGGAGCTGCGGCCGATGGTGGCGAGGAAGGTGTGGACGTCCTTCTCGGTCAGGCCGACGCCGGTGTCGGTGACGGACAGCTCGTCGTCGGCGCGGACGGTGATCCGGGCGGGCGCGTCGGGGTCGAGGGCGCGGCGGGCGGAGATCGCGTCCACCGCGTTCTGCAGCAGCTCGCGCAGGTAGACGCGCGGGCTGGAGTAGAGGTGGTGGGAGAGCAGGTCCACCAGGCCGCGCAGGTCGACCTGGAAGGTGTGCGCACTCGTCGGGTTGTCGGTTGGGGACACCGGAGGCTCTTTCGATCGCGGGGTGGGTGTGGTTCGACGGGGCGCGCTCGGCGCCGGAGGGCAGCTCGGCACGGGAAGGCGGGTCGACGTCAGCGGGCGGTCGACGTCAGCGGGCGGTCGACGTCAAGCGGGCTGCCGCCGTCAAGAAGTCGACATCGGAACGCCGTCCGCATCGGAACGCCGTCCGCATCGGTTCGCGGTCCGCATCAGTACCCGGCGCAGCGGTCGCGGTGGACGCGGAAGGTCTTGACCGGGTCCCCCGCGAGGTAGTGCCAGGGCGACTCGGTGACGACCCCGTCCAGCGCGTCGAACAGCAGCCGGGCGGTCTTGCGCTGGTCGGCGAGCGAGAAGGCCATCGCGAAGGCGTTGAAGGCGCCCTGCCAGCCGTGCGCCGGCTTGAAGTCCGGGTGCAGGACGGAGCGGAAGGCCGCCTCCTGCAGCTCGGCCAGCACCGTCGGGCTGGTCAGGTAGGCGTGGTCCTCGCCGTCCGGGAGGTCCAGCCAGTGCTCCAGGTGCGCGAGCGCGACCAGCTCGCCGAGGTGGCTGCCCTCGGGCGCGGCCAGCATCACCGTGCGGGCGAAGTCGTGCATCTCCTCGTGCGAGCCGCCCCACTTGGCGCACAGCTGCTGCAGCCGCTGCCGGTGCGAGGCCGCGTGCCCGGGCGCGCGGCGCAGGGCGGCCTCGAAGCGGCAGGTGGCCACCTCCGGGCCGAGCGAGGCGCCGCGCGCGCTGATCTGCAGGAAGTACCAGGGGGCGAGCCAGGACGGCTCACGTTCGGCGACCTCCAGCAGCTGCTCCTCGGCGGTGTCCAGCCGCTGGTGGAACAGCTTCCACTGCTCCTCGCCGACCTGCTTGGCCCGGGCGCCGGTGCGCGCCTCCCAGGCCCAGTCGACCTGGCGGGCGCCGGACAGCAGCAGCGCCAGCGTGTCGTCCGGGGTGTCGGCGAGGACCCGCCCGGTCCACTCCTCGACCCCGCTCACCTCGGCGATCGCCCCGGCGAGGCGGGTCAGCTCGACGCCGTCCTCGACGGCGGCCAGCGCGGGGCGCAGGGCGGCCCAGTCCCCGGCGGCGGCCTGTCCGAGCAGCAGGCGCACGGACTCGTCCCCGAAGGTCGGGTCGAGCCGCGGCTCGGCAGCGCGGGCCGCGGCACGCGCCTCGGCGCCCCGCCGCCCGAACCCGAACCCGCGCCGCCCCACGCGGTCCTGCGCGGCCTCCCCGCCGGAGCGGCGTCGGAACAGCGGCATGTGGTGGCCCCCTCGAACGTCATCGGCATCTTTCGCATGGCCGCACTGCGGCCACCCGAGATGAGTACATATCACGCTCGACTGACATCGGTTTCCCCAGCCCAGCGCCCCCAGGCCCGGTGACGGGCCGACACCGCTCCGGGGACAGGCGAGGAGCTACTCCACGGACAGGCGAGGAGCTGCTCCACGGACAGACGAGGGGCGCTCCGAGGACGGCCCGATACCGCACCGGGGACGGGCGACGGGCCACTACGGGACGGGCGAGGACCCGCCAGGGGCTCGCCCGTCACCGGTTCCGTCAGGCCGGACCGGGTCCGGCGTCCGGCGTCTTGCCCGCCTGCGCCTGCTCGATCCGCTGGACCAGCATCACCGCGAACCGCCGGGTCGCGGCCACGTTCACCGGACCGCCCTCGGTGGTCACGCTCGCCACCACGGTGCCCGAGCGCACCACGATGCCGACGCCCTCCCCCTCGGCCAGCGGCCCCTGGAAGGCCTGGCTCTCGCTGCCCAGTGCCGGGGTGTCGATCTTCTTGAACGGCCCGGTGGCGTACGAGGCGTACGTCTCCTTCAGCCGGTTCTTGGCCGCGTCCCGGCTGGGCAGGGTCTCCACGATGAAGCGGGTGACCACGTCGCCCGAGGAGTAGCGGACCGACGCGCTGAGCGGCTTGCCCGCGCAGGAGATGGCGGCGGTGCAGGTGACGCTGTGGTCGGCGGTGTCGACCCGGCGCTTCTCCTCCTCCCAACCGGCCATCGCCTTGGCGTCCGGCATCACCTGGGCGACCAGCTTGTCGTCCAGCAGCGCCGCCTCCAGGTCCGCACTGGGCGCCGCCGCGGCGGGGGCCGAGGTGGGTGCGGGCGCGGGCGCCGAGCCCGCCCCGGTCGCACCCGCGGTGGCCGCCGACGACGGTGCGGCCGGAGCCGCGGACCCGGACGCGGACGAGGCACCCGCAGCCGTGGCGGCGGCCGTACTCGCCGCCGCACCCGGCGTTCCCGACGCCGTCCCGGCGGTGCTCTTCGACCCGCCGGACGAGCACCCGGCCAGCACCGTCATCAGCACCCCGGCCGCCACAGCGGCGGCCATCCGCCGACCACCCATCCCCATCGCCCGCTCCCTCCGGCTGTCAGTGACCCCTCAACATAGCCGCAGCTCCACCCCCACCCGCCGCCACCCCCTGCTCACCCCCACGCCTGCCCGCCTGCCCGCCTGCCCGCCTGCCGGCCGCCACGCCCCCTCCGCCCATCCAGTACGGTCCACCCGGGGCGGTGACCGGCGACCGGGGGGACGACATGACAGGCACGGACAGCCGACGACCGGACCTCACCCCACTGGTCCGGGCCGCCCAGCAGGGCGACGCCCTCGCCCTGGACGAGCTGGTCAGCCTGCTCATGCCGTACGTCGGCCGCGTCTGCGCGCCGATCGCCCTGCAGGACGCGCCCGACGCCGCCCAGGAGGCGATGATCGCGATCGTCCGCAACCTGCGCCAACTCAAGTCCCCCGAGGCCCTGTTCGGCTGGGCCGGGCGATCGCCGCCCGCGAGGCCGTCCGCTTCGCCAGCCGCGCCACGGCGTCCCCGGTCCGACCCTCCGACGCCTCGCCCGGTGGCGCCGCCGACGAGCAACCCGACCTGCGCGACGGCGAGTTGGCCGCCGACATCCGCGACGTCCTCGAGCGCCTGCCACCCGACCACCGCGCCGTCCTGACCCTCCGTCATGTCGAGGGGTTGGACGAGCAGTCGGTGGCCGAGATCCTCGACCTCCCGCTCGGAACGGTCCGTTCACGACTCTTCCGCGCCCGGCGCGGCTTCCGCACCGCATGGGCCGACGACGAACCCTGACCGCCGAAAATTTCCTCCGGGCGCGGGGATTGTCCGCGCCTGCGCCGCCCTCTCCTCTTCCGAGGAGGCCGTCCGGCCCCTCCCGGGAACACCACCCGGCAACGGAAGAGAGACCCCGATGACCGACCGTACGGACCCCCGCCCCCTCCCCCGACTCCCCGGCGTCCGACACCACTTCGTCGACGTCGACGGCACCCGCCTGCACCTCGCCGAAGCCGGCCCGCGCGCGAACGCGAGCACAGGCCCGAGCACAGGCCCGAGCACGGACACGGACTCGGGCACGGACACGGACACGGGCCCGGGAACGCCCCTGCTCCTCCTCCACGGCTTCCCCAGCACTGGTACGCCTGGCGCCACCTACTCCCCCTGCTCGACCGGGAGTTCCGCCTGCTCTGCCTCGACCTCCCCGGCTTCGGCTGGTCGCAGGCCCCGCGCCGGGGTGGCCACACCACCGAGGACCGCGCCCGCCTCGTCCTCGCCGCCCTCGACCGACTCGGCCTCGAACGCGTCGGGCTGGTCGGCCACGACTGGGGCGCCTGGACCGGCTTCGAGCTGGCGCTGCGCGCACCCGAGCGTTTCACCGGCTTCCTCGCGCTCAACATGACCCACCCGTGGCCGCGCCAACGCGCCCTGCTCGGTACGGCCTGGCGGTTCTGGTACACCGCGCTGCTGGAATACCCCGGCATCGGCCGCCGGGTCGTCCGCCATTACCCGGGCCTCCTCGCCCACCTGCTCCGGCGCGGTGTGAGCGCCGAAACCCCCTGGCCCGCCGAGGAGTCGGCCGAGTACGTGGCCGCGGGCAGCACACCCGAGGCCGCGCGCGCCGCCGAGCGGCTGCACTGGGGTTTCGTCGTCCGCGACATCCCGCGCCTGGCCCTCGGCCGGTTCCGGAACCGCCGGCTGACCGTCCCCACCCACCTGCTCGGCGGCGAGCTGGACCCGGTCATCCGCCCCGCCCTGCTCTCCCCCGTCGGCGCGCGGGCGGACCACCTGACCGCCGAAGTCCTCCCCGGCTGCGGGCACTTCCTGCCGCACGAGCGCCCCGAGGAGGTCGCCGCCGCCGTCCGCCGCCTATTCGCGCGCTGAACCGGTCCGCCGCTCCAACCGGTCCAGCAGCACCTCGCCGCGCCGGTCGACGAGCCCGCCGAAGAAGCGCTGCACCGGCCCCGTCCCGGGCACCCGTAGCGCGGCGAGCAGGGCGAAGCGCGTCCCGTCGCCGTCCGGCACGGCGGCCATGCCGCCGAGCAGCACCCGGCTTTGCATCAGGCACCACCCGCTGCGCAGCACGATGTCGAACCGCTCCCGGTGCCCGAGCACGCTCACCGCGAGCCCCTCCAACCGCTCCCCGCCCGCCCCGCCACCGCGCGCCTCGCCGCCGCGCGCAGGCCCGATCTCGAAGGAGCGCAACCCGCTGACCAGTCCGGGCAGTTCACCGGACAGGTCAGCGGCAACCGACCACACCTCGTCGAACCCGGCCGCGAGCCGCCGCTCGGCGAACAGCGGACGCCCGGCCCCGGCCGCCGCCATCACCCGCAGCCGCCGCACCGGGTCCAGCTCGACCGTCGGCCACCCGTCCACCATCCCCGCCCTTCCTACCGCCCGAGTCCCGAGCCTCGAAGCCCGAACCCCGGAGCCCGAAGCCCGAAGCCCGAAGCCCGAAGCCCGCCCAGCACGGTACCGCCCTCCGGAGACCCCGGGTACGCCGACGGGGCGGCGACCAACCGGTCACCGCCCCGTCGCACAGCCCGACCGGCGTATCAGACCGCCGGAGCCGGGTAGGTCGGGTACTCGACACCCGAGATGTACTGCACGACCCGGACGACCTGGCACGAGTAGCCGAACTCGTTGTCGTACCACAGGTACAGGATCGCGTTGTCGCCCTCGACCTTGGTCGCGCCGGCGTCCACGATCGAGGCGTGGCGCGAGCCGATGAAGTCGCTGGAGACCGCGTCGGGCGAGTCGATGAAGTCGATCTGGCGCTTCAGCGGCGAGGTCAGCGAGACGTTGCGCAGGTACTCCAGGACGTCCTCGCGGTTGGTCTCCCGCTTGAGCTGGAGGTTGAGGATCGCGATGGAGACGTCCGGCACCGGAACGCGGATCGAGCTGCCGGTGATCTTCGCCTTGAGGTCCGGCAGGGCCTTGGCGACGGCCGAGGCGGCACCGGTCTCGGTGATCACCATGTTCAGCGGCGCCGAGCGGCCGCGACGGTCGGCCTTGTGGTAGTTGTCCAGCAGGTTCTGGTCGTTGGTGAACGAGTGGACGGTCTCCACGTGGCCGCGGACCACACCGTACTCGTCCTCCATCGCCTTCAGCGGCGGGACGATGGCGTTGGTGGTGCAGGAGGCGCAGGAGATGATCTGCTCGTCCGGCTTGATCATGTCGTGGTTGACGCCGTGCACGATGTTCGGGACGTCGCCCTTGCCCGGAGCGGTCAGCACGACCTTGGCGATGCCGGGGCGCAGGTGCTTCGACAGACCCTCGCGGTCACGCCACCTGCCGGTGTTGTCGATCAGGATCGCGTCCTTGATCCCGTACTCCGTGTAGTCGACCTCGCTCGGGTCGTTGGAGTAGATCACCGTGATCTCGTTGCCGTTGACGACGATCTTGTTGTTCGCCTCGTCGACGGTGATCGTGCCCTGGAACTGGCCGTGGATGGAGTCGCGACGCAGCAGCGAGGCGCGCTTGACCAGGTCATCGCCGCCGCCGTTGCGCACGACGATGGCCTTCAGCCGCAGGCCGTTGGCCGAGGCCTTCTCGATCAGCAGTCGCGCGACCAGCCGGCCGATGCGGCCGAAACCGTACAGCACGACGTCCTGGGCGGACCGGCGCTCCAGCTTGTTCTCGCCGGTGGCACCCGCGACGGCCTGGGCGGTGAACTCCTCCACCGACAGACCGCGGTCGTCCGCCTTGTAGGTGGCGGCGAGCATGCCGATGTCGATCTGCGAGGGGCCGAGGTCCAGGGCGGTCAGCGCGCTCAGGAACGGCATCGTCTCGGTGACCGAGAGCTCCTCGCCCGCTATCTGCCGGGCAAAGCGGTGCGTCTTGAGGATGCTGACCACCGACTTGTTCACCAGGGAACGGCTGTGGCACAGAACGGTGACGTCCCGCTCCCGGTGCAGCCGCCCGATGATCGGGATCATCGACTCCGCGATCTCCTCGCGGTTCTTCCAGTCCGTGAACACGTCGTCGTTGACAGTCACAAGTCCATCTTTCGAGCTGAGGGTGTTGCCCACATGGTAGCTTCGCCCGCTCCCCGCCCAGCGGCCGGGCCCACCTCACCCGCCCGCCGCCACCCCTCCCACCTGCGCTTTCCCCGAGGCCTCCACCCCCAAAGGTGATCACCGCCACCCTCACCCCACACGGTCTACCCGGATAGAACGCCCCACCCCCGGTACCCCCCGCGGGGACCGCTCGGCACTACTCGGCGTCGACGAGCAGGTCGCCCCCGAAGACGCCGGACGCTGCGGTCGGTCACCGACCGGGCCGGCAGTCGGTCAGGGCCTGCCGGACGACGGATGATCATCAGCGACCTCGCGAAGAAGCAGACCGGCGACGACACCTGCCGGGAGGCGGTGGCCCCGGCCCGCACCCTCGTGCCGGACCGGGCGGACGTCACCCGGGCCGCCGTCCTGATCCTCGGTCCGCACCAACTCGGCCTCTGGCGCTAGCTGTTGGCCGACCAGGAGGTGCCCGACGCCCGGTGGGTGCTGACCTGCCTGGAGGCCCTCCGGGCCGTCGACCGGGACGGTGGCCGGCTTCGGCTGGAACCGGTGCTGCCGGAACTGCTGGTCGCGCCGCTGATCCGGTGACCGGGGGCCGACCGGGTGGGACGGTCCGGCGAAATGCCCCGGCCGGTGGCGGGCCGCTCGAATCGGGCGTCCCATCGCCGGCCGGCCGGGCGGACGGCAGCCGTGCGTACGCGTCCCGGGTGATCGTCGGGGCCGGATACAGTGATCGCACGCCCGAACGGACAGAAGCACGAGGGGGCCGCGTGGCGACGCTGGGCATGCACCGGGACTTCCTGATGGAGTTCGCGGCCTTGGAGAAGTCGGTGCAGCGGAGGGTCTTCGAAACCTTCGAGAAGTTCACTGGGGCAACGCACGCCGGCGCGCACTTGGAAAAGATCACCCATCAGCGGGACCCCAGGATCCGGACCATCCGGATCACCGACTTCTGGCGCGGTGTCGTCCTCAAGGCCGACCGGGGTGACGGCTACCTGCTGCTGAAGGTCCTCCCGCACGACAAGGCCAACGACTGGGCGTGCAAGCACCGGGCCTCGGTCAACGCCGCGACCCAGGGCGTGGAAATTCGCAACGACGTCGCGCTGGAGCGGGCCACGGAGTCGCTGCGGACCCGGGCCTCGGACGAGCCCCGGCGGCTGTTCGCCGACCGGTCCGACAAGGTCCTGCGCAGTCTGGGCGTCGACGAGGAGATCCTGCCGATCATCCGGCTGCTGCCCGACGAGGCGCACCTGGAGGCGCTCCACCGGGTCCTGCCGGAGCAGCAGTTCGACGTGCTGATCGGCCTGGCCAGCGGAATGGAGCCGGCCGACATCGACCGCGAGATCGTCCAGGCGTACGCGCGGGCGGCGGCCCCGGCGGCCGCGCGGTCCGGGGACGGACTGGTCTCGGCGATGGCCCACGCGCGCGGCCGGGTCGCCCTGGTGTCCTGCCCCGAGGAGCTCCTGGAGATCCTGGAGCGCCCGTTCGACGCCTGGCGGATATTCCTGCACCCGGCCCAGTACCGGATCGCCTACCGGGACTCGTTCAACGGGCCCGCCCGGGTCAGCGGCGGCCCGGGGACCGGCAAGACGGTGGTGGCCCTGCACCGGACCTACCACCTGGCGCGCCGGCTGCCGCCGGACGCCCCCGACGGGTCGGTCCTGCTCACCACCTACACCGAGGACCTGGCCGCGGAGTTGGAGCGCTGCCTTGCCCTGCTCATCACGGACCAGCGGATCAGGGCGAAGGTCCGGGTGGTCACCATCGACGCGCTGGCCGACGAGGTGCTCCGCCGGTCCCCGGGCGGCGCCCCGCCGAAGCTCGCCGTCGACCAGCGCGCGCTCCTCGCCCGCTGGGGGCGGATCGCCCGGCGGCTCGGGCTCGAATTCACCGATGTCTTCCTCGACCAGGAGTGGCGGCAGGTTGTCCTGGCCCAGGCGGTCGAGAGCGAGGAGCAGTACCTGAAGGCACCGCGGACCGGCCGGGGCACCCCCCTCGGTCCGCTGCAGAAGGCCCAGCTGTGGAGCGCGGTGGCCGCGTTCGAGGAGGAGCTGCGGCGGGCCGGGGAGTGGACGTTCCTGCAGGCCTGCGCGCGGGCCGCGCGGGCACTGGACGAGCGGGCACTGGACGAGCGGGCACCGGACGGGCGGCGGGACGGCCTGTTCCGGCATGTGGTGGTCGACGAGGCGCAGGACCTGCACCCCGCGCAGTGGCGGTTCCTGCGCGCGCTCGTCGCGCCCGGGCCGGACGACCTGTTCCTCGCCGGCGACCCGCACCAGCGGATCTACGGGAACAACCGGGTCTCGCTGCGCGCGCTCGGGATCCAGGTGGTCGGGCGCTCGTCCCGGCTGCGGGTCAGCTACCGGACCACGCACGAGATCCTCAGCTGGTCCGCCTCCCTGCTCACCGGCGAGCGCCCGGACGACCTGGACGGCGGGGAGGACACCCTGGTGGGCTACCACTCGACCCTGCACGGCGCGCACCCCGAGGCGCACGGCCACGTCGACCAGGCCGAGGAGATCCGGGCGGTCGTTGCCCGCGTCGGGGAGTGGACCGCCTCCGGCGTGAGCCCGGAGGACATCGGCGTCACCGCCCGGACCGTCCGGTTCGGCCGCGACATCGCCCGGGCCCTGGAGCGAGCCGGGACGCCCGCCCTCCTGCTCGGCGACGCGCCGTCCCCCGGCGTGCGGGTCGGGACGATGCACCGGATGAAGGGGTTGGAGTTCCGCTGCGTCGCCGTCACGGGCGTGAGCGACGGCCTGATACCGCTGCCCTCCGCGCTCACCCCGGAGGACGCGGACCCGCAGCAGCACCGGGAGGACCTGAACGGCGAGCTGAACCTGCTCTTCGTCGCGTGCACCCGGGCCCGGGAAGCGCTCTCCGTGTCCTGGCACGGGGAACCGAGCGGTTTCCTCCGGCCGGTCGTGCCGGGGCAGCGGGCGACCACGACGATCGGGTGAGCCCGCCCCGGCACCGGCCCCGTCTCGGGAGGAACTGCTTGGGAGTTGCCCGGGGAGGAGTTGCCCGGGCTGCGGCGGGGTGGGGTAATGGGAGCGTCCGGTGTTTGAGCGTTTCGCGAGAGACCCGGGAGCAGGCATGACCGGCGGTCCCGAACCCATCAGTGCCGAGGGCCTGCACGCGGTGCAGGAGGAGTTGGCGCAACTGCGGGCGGAGCGGGGGGAGGTGGCCGCGACGCTTCGTGGGGTGGAGCCGGTGGGGGATCGGGCGGATGCGGCGGACGAGTTGCAGCGGGCGTCGGAGGTGACGCGGCTGGACCGGCGGATCGCCGAGCTGGAGGGGCGGCTGCGGGAGGCGTCGGTCGCCGGGGCCCCGTCCACGGAGACGGTGGGGGTGGGGTCGACCGTCACCGTGCGGTTCGCGGACGGCGAGGAGGAGACCGTCGAGATCGCGGAGCTCGCCGAGGAGCGGGAGCTGACCCTGGTGACCGCCGACAGCCCGCTCGGGAAGGCGCTGCTCGGGCGCCACGCCGGGGAGACGGTGAACTACGAGACACCGGGCGGCGCGACCAGCGCGGTCGTGGTGTCGGTGGGGCCGGGTGCGGGCTAGGGAATTCCCGATCGCCCGTCCTTCGGCGATATCCCGGAATCCATCGGAGATGCCCGGAAAGCCGCGCCGAAAGCCCGATAAGCGCCCCCGACTGGCGCCCCGATTAGCGCCCCAATTACCGCCCAGATAAGCGTCGCCTATCAGGTCACAGGAATTGCCTCTTTGACGTGCCGCGACCTCGCACAACACACTGGAAGGAGAGATCCAGGAAACCCGGAAATGGGGCGGCACAGCGCATGGGCATCATCGACGACCCGGTCGACGACCTCTCCGCCGCCCTGCCGGGTATCGACGCCCCGGAGTTCTTCCACGGGCATTCCTTTTTCGAACTCGCCGGGAAATCCGACCACCGCGACACGCCCACCTCGAAGGCGGTACTCAGCCGCCCGCAACCGGCCCCGGCCGGCTGACGGGGCCAGCACATGCGCACCCCCGACTGCTGGCTCCCTGCGGCGGCCGCCGTGGCCGTCGCCGCCTGGGGCGCGAACCAGTTCACCGCCCTGGCGACCGTCTACCGGGCGCGCACCGACTGGTCGGCGCTGTCGCTGGCCGCGATGTTCTCGGTCTACCTGGTCGGGCTGGTTCCCGGCCTGCTGCTGGGCGGCCCGGCTGCGGACCGGTACGGCCGTCGGCGGGTGGTGCGCGGCGCGCTCGGCCTGTCGGCGGCCGCGAGCGCGCTGCTCGCCGTGACGGACGAGCCGACCGGGTACGTCGCCCGGCTGGCCACGGGCTTCGCGGCCGGGCTGGTGTTCCTGGCGGGGACGACCTGGATGCGGGAGCTCTCCCGTCCGTCCGTGTCGCCCGTGGCCTCGGCCCGCCGGGCGATGTACGCCACCGGGGTCGGCTTCGCGGCGGGCGCGCTGGCATCCGGCGTGCTCGCGCAGTGGCTGCCCGACCCGACGGTGCTGCCCTGCCTCGCCCACGCCGCGGCCTGCCTGCTGGTCCTGTGGGCCACCCGCCGCCTCCCGGACACCGCCGCGGCGCGCCGCCCGGCCCCGCTCGGGGAGCACCACCGCGCCGCCGTGCGCCACCCCCGGTTCCGCTACGTGGTGCTACCCGCCAGCCCCGCCGTCCTCGGCGCCGCCACCGTGGCGTACGTCGTGCTGCCGCCGCTGGTCGCCGACCGCGTGCCCGGCTACGCACCGTTGTTCGGCGGCCTGGTCGCGGCGCTGACGCTGACCATGGGCGTGGTCGCCCAGCCGTTCGCGGCCCGGCTGGACGACGCGGGCAGCGCCCGGGCCACGCTCACCGCGATGGCCACCGTGATCGCCGGACTGCTGGTCGGCGCCCTCGCCGCCGAACGCGATTCGGTCGCCCTGGTGGTCGTGGCCGCCGTCGTCCTCGGCACCGGCTACGGGCTGACGCTCGGCGCCGGGCTGCGCGAGGTGGAACGGCTGACGCCCGTGCCCTCCGGACCGACCTCCGCCTCGCTCTACCAGAGCACCACCTCCAGCGGCTTCCTCACCCCGCTGCTGCTCGCCGGCACCGCCGGCCACGCCTCCTACCCGTCGTTGCTGGCGGGCATGGCGGTCGTGGGCGTGCTCTGCATGGCGGTCACCGCCGCGCACAGCCGCCGCCATCTGCACGGGACCGGCTCCCCGGCGGTGCACCCGGGCCACCGGAGGAGCGAGGATGCAGGCGAGGATGCAGAGGATTCATCCGTACAGACCGGACCGACCCCGCCGAGGAGCCGACGACCATGGGCCGAGTGACCGTACCGCGCAGAGTGCTGCGCCTGCGCCAGGGCACGCCCTCGTACCGCCCCGACACCCTGGCCGCCGAGGAGCCGATGGAGATCCGGGTCGGCGGGCGCCCGCTGACGGTGACCATGCGCACCCCCGGCAGCGACTTCGACCTGGCGGCCGGTTTCCTGGTCAGCGAGGGCGTGCTGCACGCCGCCGAGCAGGTGGCCGGTATCCGCTACTGCGCGGGCGCCACCGCCGACGGCGGCAACACCTACAACGTCGTCGACGTCGTCCTCGCCCCCGGTGTGCCCGCTCCCGACGCTTCGCTGGAGCGCAACTTCTACACCACCTCCTCCTGCGGCCTGTGCGGCAAGGCCAGCCTGGACGCGGTGCGCACCACCGCGCCCTGGAGCGTCGCCGAGGACGGGCTGCGCGTCACCCCCGCGCTGCTCTCCGCCCTGCCCGACCGGCTGCGCGCCGCCCAGAAGGTCTTCGACAGCACCGGCGGCCTGCACGCGGCCGGCCTGTTCGACGCGGACGGGCGGCTGCTCTGCCTGCGCGAGGACGTCGGGCGGCACAACGCGGTGGACAAGGTGATCGGGCACGCCCTGCGCGAGGGGCTGCTGCCGGCCCGCGGCACGGTGCTGATGGTCAGCGGACGGGCCTCCTTCGAGCTGGTGCAGAAGGCCGTGATGGCGGGCATCCCGGTCCTCGCGGCGGTCTCCGCGCCCTCCTCGCTGGCCGTGGACCTCGCCGAGGAGACCGGACTGACACTGGTCGGCTTCCTGCGCGGCGAGTCGATGAACGTCTACACCCGCACCGACCGCATCGACACGGAGACCACCGGCGGCGCCCGGGAAGCCGGGGACACGCGAGGAGCCGACGGCGTGCGGGAAGCCGACCGCGTGCGGGAAGCCGACGGCGCGCGGGGAGCCGGGGACTCGCGGGGAGCCGGGGACGAAGGAGGCGCCCGGTAGATGCTCTTCCGCCAGCTCGAGTACCTCGTCGCCCTCGCCCGGGAGCGCCACTTCGCCCGCGCCGCCCAGGCCTGCCACGTCTCCCAGCCCGCCCTCTCCGAGGCCGTGCGCAAGCTGGAGGAGGAGCTGAAGGTGCTGCTGGTGCGGCGCGGCCGGGCCTACGAGGGCCTGACCCCCGAGGGCGAGCGGATCGTGCTCTGGGCGCAGCGGATCCTGGCCGACCGGGACGCGCTGCGGGACG
Organism: Kitasatospora sp. NPDC023120; assembly: GCF_055560835.1. Lineage (NCBI taxonomy): Bacteria > Bacillati > Actinomycetota > Actinomycetes > Kitasatosporales > Streptomycetaceae > Kitasatospora > Kitasatospora sp. NPDC023120. The sequence goes on from NZ_JBVHHY010000015.1 coordinate 109,894, forward strand.
AGGTCGACGCGCTGCGCACCGGTCTGAGCGGACGACTGCGGATCGGCTCGGTGCCGACCGCCTCGGGCGCCGTCTCCCTGCTCACCGGACCGCTCTGCGCCGCCCATCCGCTGGCCACCGTGGAGCTGTCCACCGACCTCCGATCCGAGGAACTCCTACGCCAGGTAAGGAACTTCGAGATCGACGCGGGCGTCACCTACCTGCCGGACCCGGGCTCCGACGACCTGCGCACGCTCCCCCTGTACGAGGAGCGGTACGTCCTGCTGACCAGCCTGGCCGACGAGCTGGCCCGGCACCCGAGGGCGACCTGGGAGGAGGCCTCCCGGCTGCCGCTGTGCCTGCTGCACACGGGCATGCAGGGCCGGCGGGTACTGGACGAGGTGTTCGCAGGCGTCGGGCTGGCGCCGACCCCGCGGGTCGAGACGGACTCGGTGGCTTCGCTCTTCGCGCACGTGCGGACCGGACACTGGGCGAGCGTCGTGCCGTACGCCTGGCTGCACGTGTTCGGCGTGCCGCACGGAATGCAGGCCGTGCCACTGGTGGAGCCGGTGCTCAGCGCGCCGATCGGCCTGGTGATCGCCGCCCGGGAACCGGGCTCGGTGATGGCCCGCGCGCTGCTCGAGGTCGCCCGGCGCACCGAGATCGCCACCGTCCTCGGCAGCCTGCCATGACCTCGGAGGCTCGGGTCGCGGGCGGTGACCGCCCGGCATAGCCTCGACGGGAGCGCCAGGTGTCCGCCGACCCCGACGCGCGCGCCAGGCGTCCGCCGTACCTCGACGGGAGCGCCGGGTGTCCGCCGAGCCCCGACCCGTGCGACGGAAGGCGATTCCCGTGACCACCTCCGATGATGCCGTGAGCACCTCCGGCGAGAGCGCGCCCGCCGCCCCGAAGGAGGAGGTCGGTCCCTCCCCCGACGGCGCGCCGCGGTTCGCGCCGTACCACCACCCCGCCGCGGGCTGGGGCGCGGCGAAGAGCGTGACCCGCTTCCTGGCCCGCGAGGGCGCGTACGTGGACGGGCCACGGGCGGTCATGCGGATGAACCACGAGAACACCGGCTTCGACTGCCCCGGCTGCGCCTGGCCCGACGACACCAAGGGCCTGCACCTGGACATCTGCGAGAACGGCATCAAGCACGTCACCTGGGAGATGACCCGCAAGCGGGTCGGTCGCGAGTTCTTCGCCGCCCACTCGGTGACCGAGCTGTCCGGGTGGAGCGACTTCGCTCTCGAGAACCAGGGCCGGCTCACCGAGCCGATGGTCTACGACGCCGCCACCGACCACTACGTGCCGATCGGCTGGAAGGACGCCTTCGACCTGGTCGGCCGGACGCTGCGCGGGCTGGACGACCCCGACCAGGCGGCGTTCTACACCTCCGGGCGGCTCGGCAACGAGGCGACCTTCCTGTACCAGCTGATGGCCCGCGAGCTGGGCACCAACAACCTGCCCGACTGCTCCAACATGTGCCACGAGGCCAGCGGACGGGCCCTGCAGGCCGCGCTCGGCACCGGGAAGGGCACGGTCGACCTCAAGGACTGGGAGGTCACCGACGCGCTGTTCATCCTGGGCGTCAACGCGGCCTCCAACGCGCCCCGGATGCTCACCGCGCTCGCCGAGGCGTTCCAGCGGGGCGCGCAGATCGTGCACGTCAACCCGCTGGTCGAGGCGGCGGCGACCCGGACGATCATCCCGCACGACTTCACGGACATGGCGCTGAACAGGTCCACCCGCACCAGCACGCTCAACCTCCAGCCGCGCATCGGCGGCGACATGGCGCTGCTGCGCGGCATGGCGAAGGCCGTCCTGGAGCAGTCCGCGACCGACGAGAAGGCGCTGGACCGGCTGTTCATCGACCGCCACACCACCGGCTTCGAGGCCTACCGGGACGTCTGCGAGTCCACGCCCTGGGAGGAGATCGAGCGCCAGAGCGGGCTCGACCGGGCCGGCATCCTCAAGGCCGCGCGGATCTACCGCGACGCCGACCGGTCGATCTTCAGCTGGTGCCTGGGCGTCACCCAGCACGAGCACGGCGTGGACACCGTCCGGGAGATCGTCAACCTGCTGCTGCTGCGCGGCAACCTGGGCCGGGAGGGCGCCGGGCCCTCCCCCGTGCGCGGGCACAGCAACGTCCAGGGCAACCGCACCTGCGGCATCGACCACCGGCCGACGGGGGCGTTCCTGGACCGGCTCGCCGAGGTGTGCGGGATCGAGCCGCCGCGCGAGCACGGGCTGGACACCGTCGGCACCGTCGAGGCGATGCAGCGCGGTGCGGTCAGGGTCTTCGTCGGCATGGGCGGCAACTTCGCGCTCGCCGCACCGGACTCGCCCTACACCTACGAGGCCCTGCGCAAGTGCGAGCTGACCGTCCAGGTGAGCACCAAGCTGAACCGCAGCCACCTGGTGCACGGCCGCAGCGCGCTGATCCTGCCGTGCCTGGGCCGCACCGAGAAGGACCACCAGCGCGGCGGGGTGCAGTCCACCTCGGTCGAGGACTCCATGAGCATGGTTCATCTCTCGGTCGGCATGAAGAAACCGGCCTCATCGCACCTGCTCTCCGAGCCCGCGATCATCGCCGGGATGGCCCGCGCGGCGCTGCCGGACAGCCCCACCCCGTGGGAGTGGTACATCGAGGACTACGACCGGATCCGCGACACCATGGCGCAGGTCCTGGACGGCTTCGAGGACTTCAACCGCCGGGTGCGGCTGCCGCTGGGCTTCCGGATCAAGCAGCCGGCCCGCGAGCTGGTCTTCCTGACCCCCTCCGGGAAGGCCGAGTTCTCCACCGCCCCGCTGCCCGACGTCGTCCCCGAGCCCGGCACCCTGGCGCTCGGCACGATGCGCTCGCACGACCAGTGGAACACCACCATCTACTCGGACAACGACCGCTACCGGGGCGTGAAGAACCTGCGCACCCTGGTCTTCCTGAACAAGGACGACATGCGCGAGCGCGGCATCGCCGAGTTCGACCGGGTGGACGTCACCAGCACCGCCCGGGACGGCAGCACCCGCTCGGTGACCGGCTACCTGGCCGTCCCGTACGACATCCCGCGCGGCTGCGCGGCCGGGTACATGCCGGAGATGAACGTGCTGTGCGCGATCGGCGACCACAGCACGCAGAGCGACCAGCCGATCATGAAGCACCTCAAGGTGACCGTGACGAAGTCCTGAACGCCCGGTGAGCTCAGTCGGCCGGCTGGGGTGTCCAGCGGTGCAGGCCCTTGCGGTCGTAGTAACGGGTCATCCCGAAGCCGAACACCAGGGCCAGCACCACGCCGACGGCGATCATGATCCAGCCGCGGGCCAGGCCGGCGTCACCCCGGGCGTCGAAGAACAGGATCGCCCTGATGCCGTCGCTGAGCTGGCGCATCGGCTCGAAGACGCTCAGGAAGCGGTAGAAGCCTGGCACCGCCTGCAGCGGGACGGTCGCGCCGGAGGAGGGCAGCGCCAGCGCGATGAACACGAACATCGACACCAGCTGCCCGATGCCGCCGAACGCGGCGTTGATCGCCTGCACCCCGAGGCCGACGGCCAGGCTCGCGCAGTAGGCGAAGAGCCAGAGCATCGCCTGGTGCGGGGCGTCCATGCCGAGGACGCCGACCGCGCCGAGCATCACCAGGGAGGTGGTGAGCAGCATGATCCCGGCCGTCATGATCATCTTGAGCAGCAGGGTCTGGGTGCGGTCGATCGGGACGGTCGGACGGCGGGTGTGCCAGGGGCCGATCTCGCTGTCGCTGTAGCCGAGCGCGCCGTCGACGCCGCTGTGGATGATGTTGCCGCCGATGAAGCCGGTCAGAACGGCCAGCAAAGTGAAGTAGAAGGCGCTCAGGCCGAGCCCGCTATGGCTGCCGATCGGCTGACCGACCTGGGTGACCACGGCGAAGGGGTCGGCGAGCAGCAGGCGCGCGGTGGCGCCGGTGTCCGGACCCGGGGCGGGCGCGGGCGGGACGGCGGCCAGCAGCTCCCGGCCGGCCACCTGGGAGGCCTGGTGGACGGCGTTCTGGGAGATCTGCGCGGCCATCGAGGAGCCGAGGCTGCCCAGGCCGGGGTTGGTCAGCACGGTCACGGTCGGCCGCTCGGTGGCGCCGCCGGTGACCAGCGCGGTGACGGCGGCGGTGAAATCCTTGGGGACGACCAGCGCGCCGTAGACCTTGCCCGAGGCGAGCTGCTCGCGCAGACCGGCCTCGTCCACCTGCCGCCACTCGACGGTGCTGTCGGGCGTGCCGGCCACGATCGCCCTGGTCAGCTGCGTGCCGAGGTTCGCCGGCTGACCGGGCGGCGGCGCGCCCTGGTCCGCGTTCACCAGGGCGATGGGCAGCCGGTGCAGGTGCCCGGACGGGTTCACGATGCCGCCCATGTAGAGCAGCGAGAGCACGATGGCCAGCAGGCCGCACAGGATGCTCGGGAAGAGCCACAGCTTCGGGTGCCGGGCGAGCGCCAGCGCCCGGGCCTGCCGGGGAGCCTCCGGGGAACCTTCGGTCGCCATGCCACCCCTCGGGTTCGGGCACAACCTGGTGCCGCTGCTCTGCCGGTACGGCGGGAAGTCGTTCCGTGGCGACCGGACGTCCAAACCCGCGTCACCCGGGTGGGTGTCACCCGAAGCCGCGCGGGCCGGGGAGGTGGCGGGGGCAGCGCCGTCCGGGCCACAGTTGTCCCTACCCCCGCCTGCCCTCGCACACCTCCGGCACGCGGTAACCCACTCCCCCCGGCTCGACTCGCCGACGCGAACGTCGGTTCGGTCGGTTCAGCACGCGGCTTCGCCCTGCCCATACGCGCCGTGAGGCGACCTCATGGGGGCGCGCATGAGCGCACCTCATGGGGCTGCGCATGAGGTGCGCTCATGGGGCTGCGCATGAGGCGACCTCATGTGTCCCGCCCATGAGAGTTCCTCATGAGGGAGCCCCATGAAGAACTCTCATGGGCGGCCTCATGAGGACAACTCATGCGCGGGCCGGCTCATGAGACAGCCTCATGGGCTCCGCATGAGTAGCTCTCATGGGCCCCGCACCGCCGCGCGCCGATCCGCCGTGCCCGCCTGCGGGGAAGCACTGCCGCGCGTCTCCGACCCGCCCCGCCCGCGCGGGGCCATGGGAGGAACTCATGACCACTCACGCCACCCTCGACCCCAAGGCACCCACGCCGCCGCCGGGGCGAGCAGGCCGGGCCCTCCGCTCACACCGCGACGCCGTATCCCGACGGCAGGCCCGTCGTCCCCGGCTCGGCGCCCGCCGCGGGCAGGTGCAGCGCGGCCGGGGTGAGGGCCGGACCGGCGCCGGCCTGCCACTCGCGCGGGGAGACGCCGTAGGCGGCGCGGAACGCCCGGCTGAAGTGACTGGCGCTCACGAAGCCCCAGCGGCCGGCGACCGCCGCCATGCTCGGCCGGCCCGGCCCGGGACGGGCCAGGTCCCGGCGGGACATGTCCAGCCGCTGGCGCCGGATCCAGCGGGCGACCGTCACCCCCTCGAAGCGGAAGAGCTTGTGGAGGTACCGCACCGACACGTGGTGGGCCGCCGCGATCCGCTCGGGCGAGAGGTCCGGGTCGCCCAGGTGGCGCAGGATGTGGTCCTTCACCCGGGCCAGGGTGGCGAGTGCCGCCTCGGGCGCCTCCGGGACGGACCGGCCGCGGCGCTCGTGGGCGAGCACCGTGAGCAGGTCGAGCGCGGTGGCGGCGAGCCAGGAGGCCGGCTGCAGCTCCATCGAACCGGCCGCCCCGGAGAGGCACTCCAGGTAGGCGGCGACCAGTCGGGCAGTGCCGTCGGCGGTGTCGAAGGCCGTCGCGGTCAGCACCCGCAGGTCCTCCTCGGAGACGCCCCCGGCCGACCGCGGCCAGTGGAAGGCCGTGAAGAGGAAGGGCTCCGGAAGCTCCTTGGTGAACGGCCTCCCGGCGTCGGAGATCGCGAAGGTGCCCGGGCGCAGCTCCACCCGGTGGCCGTTCTGGACCAGCCGGGCGGTACCGCGGTGCTGGAGCGCCAGGGTGAGGTGGTCCTCGCCGCCGCGGGCGATCAGCTCCGCGCTGCGCTCGACCCGCTGCGGACCGGCCTGCACCAGGGAGACCCGGGTGGCGCCCAGGCTGTGGCTGGTGATCGTCGCGGGGGCGGGCGCGCTGTCGAGCAGCGTCACGTCCAGCGGCATGAAGGTGTGGGAGACGGCCTCGTGCCAGTACTCGGCGCGGTCGGCGGGTGGTACCAGGGCGGTGTCGAGAACGACGGACATCGGTACTCCTCGAACAGCTGTCGACCGGACCCGCCGAACCGGTGTCGCGGTGTCGGGTGGGCGCGGACCCTTGTCGGGGCGGTGGGACGGGGTCACCAGGAACGGCCGTGCAGGGCGACGTGCACGGTGTCGACGGCCTGGATCAGCGCGGCCCGAGCGGTGCTCGTGGGACAGCTCGCGCCGATCAGGAGGAAGCCGTGGACGGCCCCCTGGTAGCGCATCGCCACCACCGGGACCCCGGCCGCGCGGAGCCTGGCCGCGTAGGCCTCGCCCTCGTCCCGCAGCACGTCGGCCTCGGCGGTGACCACGAGGGCCGGCGGCAGCCCGGCGAGTTGGTCCAGAGAAGCCCGCAGCGGCGCGGCGGTGGCCTCGCTTCGCCGGTCCGCCTCGGGCAGGTAGTCGTCCCAGAACCGTCGCATGTGGTCGCGGTGCAGGAAGTAGCCCGCCGCGAACCGCCGGTAGGAGGGCGTGTCGAAGTCGGCGTCGGTGACCGGGCACAACAGCACCTGGTGGGCCAGCGGCACGTCGCCGCGCTCCCGGGCCAGCAGGGTCACCGCCGCCACCAGGTTGGCCCCGGCGGAGTCGCCGACGGCGGCCATCCGCCGCCCCGCCAGTCCGATCTCGTGGCCGTGCGCGTGGATCCAGCGGGCCACGGCGTAGCACTGCTCGACGGCCACCGGGTAGCGGGCCGCGGGCGCTCGGGCGTAGTCCACGTAGACCACGGCGGCGTCGGTGCCCAGGGCGAACTCCCGGATCAGCCGGGCGTAGCAGGCGGCGTCGCCGAGGGACCAGCCGAGGCCGGGCAGGAACAGCACGACGGGGCTGGGCTCGGTGGCGCCGACGGGTCTGGTCACCTGGACGTGCACCCGTCCGGTCGGTCCGCAGGGCAGGGCGAGCCACTCCGTCGTGGTGCCGTACGGGTCGTCCTGGTCCCCGTAAGGCTCGTCGGCGGGCTCGTCGGCCGGCCCGCCGGCCGGAGGACCGTCCGGGGCGAGGAAGGAGAGGTCCGGCGGTTCCGTCGCGGCCCGGCCGGCTCGGGCGTCCAGGAACTCCTGGAGCGCCCGGTCGAGCACCGGGCGCCGGTCGGGCAGGGGGGTGGGGTCGGACAACTCTTCGCTCCTGGCTTCGGTCGACGGGCGCGGTGGCTCCGTGTGTGCCCCGGCCGTGGTGGCCTGTTCGTGCCCTTCGGCGCGCGGTCGGCTCCTCAGCCGGTTTCGTCGTGCGGGCGTGCGCGCCACTCGCGAGGCGAGACGCCGTAGGCGGCGCGGAAGGTCCGGCTGAAGTGCGCCGGGTTGACGAAGCCCCAGCGCTGGGCGACGGCCGAGACCGTGGGCGCGGTGCGGCCCCGCCGGGCCAGCTCGCGGGCGCAGGCGTCCAGGCGGAGCTGTTGGACGAGGCGGCTCACCGTCACGCCCTCGCCCTCGAAGAGCCGGTGCAGGTAGCGCACCGAGATGTGGTGGGCATGGGCGATCCTCTCGGGTGACAGGTCCGGGTCGCCCAGGTGGCGGTCGATGTACTCCCGCACCCGCCGGACCAGGTGGGCGTTCCGGGCGCCCGGCTCGTCGGCCTCCCCGACCGGCGTCAGCTGGGCGATGAGGGCGCTGAACAGGTCTACGACGCTGCCGGCCAGCCGGTCCCCGACCGGGGCGGGGTAGGAGTCCGCGCAGGCGGCGAGCACGCCCAGGAAGGGCAGGATCACCGGTCCGCACCCCTCCTCCGGGCCGACGGCCGTCGCCGAGGCGTGCCGCAGGTCGCGCTCCGGCACCCCGAGCAGCCGGCGCGGCACGTGGAACAGGTGGGTGCGAAACCGCTCCGGGTAGTCCACCGCGTACGGGCGCGCCGTGTCGTACAGGACCAGCGCGCCCGGCGGCACCTCCGCGCGGCGCCCGTCCTGCTCCAGGACGGCGCGGCCGGACACCTGCACGCCGACCCCGACCTGCGGCTCGCTGCGCGGCGTGCGCGCGATCAGCGCCGCCGTGCGGGAGAGCCGGGCCGCGTCGGCCTCCAGCGTGGAGATCCGCACGTACCCGAGGCGGTGCGACTCCAGGAGTCCGTCGAACGGCCGCCGGGTGAGCGGGCGCACCTCCAGCGGCACCAGGGACCGCGACACCGCTCCGCTCCAGAAGGCTGCCTTGTCACCGTCCGCGACCGACGCCGTCGTCACCTGCAAGCTCATCTGACCGTCCTTCCGCCGGAGTCCTGCGCACTCTCAGCGTGGACCGCCCGCGGGGCGGGCCGGTAGGTCATCTGACTGTCGTTCTCGACGGTACGTCACGAAGCTCGGCGAGCTGACCGGGGCGGACCGGCCCGCCGGGTGTTCCCGCAGGTCAGCGGCCATCCAGGGCGTGGGCGAGCGCCGCCCGCGTGGTGATCCCGAGCTTCGGGAAGATCTTGTAGAGGTGGGCCCCGACGGTGCGGGGCGACAGCTGGAGCTGCCGGCCGATCTCCTTGTTGGTCAGACCGGTCGCGGCCAGCCGGGCGATGCGCAGCTCCTGGCCGGTCAGGCCGGACGGGTCGGTGGCCGGTCCGTCCTGCGGCAGGGCCACCGAGTCGCCCGCGGCCCGGAGCTCCTCCTCGCACTGCGCCGCCCAGGGCGTGGCCCGCAGCCGGCGGAACCCGTGGTGGGCCACGCGCAGCGTCTCCCTGGCCCCGGGCCGGTGGCGGCGGCGCAGCCACGAGCCGTGGGCGAGGCGCAGCCGTGCGAGGTCAAACACCCACTGCTCGGCGCCCGGCACCTGGTACGCGGCGCGGTACGCGGCGTCGGCCTCGTCGTCGTCCGCGGCCACGGCGGTGGCGGCCGCACACAGGAAGGCGTGCCGGCCGGAGAACTCCGCCGAGCGCGACGCGGCTCCGGCCGCGAGGTGGGCCCGGGCCTCCTCGTGCCGGCCGGTGTGCACGGCGGCCGTGACCAGGTCGAGGACCAGGGCGTGGTGCCAGGGCGGGCCGCCGGGCAGGCGCCCGGGCGGGGTGAGTTCGCAGAAGTGGGCGTACGCCTCCTCGTAGCGCCGGTGGGCGAGCGCGGCCAGGCCGCGCAGGTGGGTCAGGCGGTCGAGGACGTAGCGCATCCGGGCGCGGGTGGCGGTCGGCCGGATGGTCCGCTCGATCTCCTGGAGCCCGGCCTCGTCGCCCCGGCCGGCCAGGAAGTGGGCGTAGTACTGGCGGAACATCAGGCCGTTGGTGTGGTAGCCGAGCTCGTCCGCCATCTCGGCCTCGCGCAGGCAGACGGCGGCGCGGTCCCAGTGTCCGAGCAGGTAGTCCTGGTGGGCCTTGGCCTTGGCCACCGAGCCCTGGGTGGCGTAGCCGTGCCCTCCGGCGAAGCGCTGCCACAGGTCGCCCATCGGGCAGTCCAGCGCCGAGGCCGTCCACAGCAGGAGCCAGGCCGCGCCGGCCTCCTGTTCCTCGGTCATGCCTTCGACCGTCGTCCGCAGGGCTGCGGCCGTGTCCGGGCCCGGGTCGGTCCAGGCCCGCAGGCAGAGCCGGCCCGCCTCGGAGACGTTCTCCCGGTGCCGTTCCAGGGCGCGCCAGGCCCAGGGGTCGTCCGTGTACGTCGCGGCCAGCAGGAGTTTGAAGTACATCTGCTCGACCAGTCCGCCGAAGGTGTCGGCGCCCGGCGCGGTCAGCGCGTCGAGGGCGGCGGGCAGCAGCGCGGCGGAGGACTCGAAGTCGACGTGGTGGCTCTGGTCGGCGTAGACCACCGCGTACGAGAACAGCGGGGCGATGTCCGGCGGGACGGTGCCGGCCTTCAGTTCCTCCACCAGGGCCGCGGTGTGGCGCAGCTGCCCGCCGCGGGCGGACATCACCGCGGCCCGGGTGAGCCTGCGGACGCGGTCGCAGGAGCTGGGGCTGAGGGCGGCGGCGCGTTCTAGCAGGAGCGCGCCCTCCGCCTCGCCACCCCGGTGGGCGAGGTCCTGGCCGGCCTCCTGGAGGCGGTGCGCGAGGCCCTCGTCGGGCAGCAGCGCGGCGGCCGCCTCGTGGACCAGCCGCCGGGGGTCCTCCGGCGCGAGGGCGCCGGACAGCGCGCGGTGGGCCTCCCGGAGCGCGGTGTCGGAGGCGGCGGAGACGACGGCGGTGCGGACCAGGGGGTGCCGGAACACGAGCTGCCCGGCCGGGTCGAGCCGGGCCAGGCCCTCCGCCTCGATCTGTTCCAGGATCTCCCGCGCGTTCTCGTCCGCGAGGGCGCGGAGCCACTCGGCGCTGCCGGAGTCCGGGCCGGCGGCCAGGGCGCCGAGCAGCAGCAGGCGGCCGACCTCCGGCGTCACCGTTCCGAGCCGTTCGGCGAACATCCGCTCCAGCTTCCGCCCCAGGGGCAGCCGCTCGGGCAGCGGAGCGGCTCCCCGCTGCTGGGCGTCCGCCAGTTGGCGCGGCAGCTCGACCAGCGCCAGCGGGTTCCCGGCGGCCTCGGCCAGGACACGCTCCTTGGCGGGTGCCGCGAGTTCGGGGAAGCGGGTGCCCAGTAGCAGGGCCGCGTCCTCCCGCGGCAGGGCCGGGACGTCGACGGCCTCGGCCGACCACCGCTGGGCGACCGGTCCGTCCGGGCGGGTGGCTCCGACGATCACCACCGGCAGCTCGGCGCACCGCCGGTGCAGGAAGGCGAAGACGGTCGTGCTCGACGAGTCGATCCAGTGCAGGTCGTCCAGGACCAGCAGCACGGGGGCGGTCCGCACCGCCTGTTCCAGCAGGGCCAGGGTGGCGGCGCCGACGGCGAAGCCGCTAGGGGTCCCGGAGCGGACGCCGAACGCGCTCTCCAGGGCCTCCCGCTGGTGCGCGGACAACGCGTCGGAACGCTGGAGCAGCGACCGGAACGCCTGGTGGAGGGCCCCGAACGCGAGGTCCGTCTCCACCTCCGTACCGACCGCGCGCAGGACGGTGAACCCCCGCTCGCGCGCCGCACGCTTCACCCAGGCCAGCAGCGTGCTCTTGCCGACACCGGCGTCGCCGCGCAGCAGGACGGTGGACCCGCTCGCGCCGTCCACGGCCTGGACCAGCGCCGCGGTCAGCAGCTCGGTCTGCCGCTGCCTGCCGACCAGGACCGGAAACCGTCTGTCCTCAGCCACTGATTCCTCTCCCTCGGGAAGGCCGGTCCGCTCGCCGGGCGCCCAAGGCTACCGCCCGCGGAATCCACCGTTCCCACCGGCGGGTACGACCCCGGGCCGGCGGCACGGCCGCCGGCACGGCCGCACCTACGGCGTGTCACTCGCGGTAGAGCAGGACCGAGGCACCCGCCAGGACGGCGCCGGCGACCAGCGCCCAGGCGATCTGTCCGTGCAGGACCAGCAGCGCGCCGGGGGCCGCGCCGGCGAGCATGGTGACGACGGAGAGGACTTTGCGGCGCTGGCGGGGGGCGGTGCCGCCGGCCGGCCGGGAGTCGGCGGCCAGGCCGGTCAGGGTGAGGGTCAGCACGGTGGTGGTGAGGTCCGGTATGCCCAGACCCCGCACGGTGGCGTTGCGGATGCCCATCGCCAGGGCGAGCAGGGCGATCACCACGTACTGCGCGGCCCCCTCGGGACGGTGGACGAAGAGGACGGCGGCGGCTGCGGCGTGCAGCGCGGCCTCCAGGGCGAAGGCCGTGCGCAGTCGCGCGGGGCGCCGGGTCGCGCTCTGCCGGGTCGCGATCCGGCCGGCCACTCCCGCACCGAGCAGGAAGGTCGCGAGGGAGGTCAGCGAGCCGGCGACGGAGAAGCCGGGCGCTCCGGCGAGGGCGAAGGCGATGACGACGACGTTGCCGGTCATGTTCGCGGTGAAGACGTGGCCGAGGCCGAGGTAGCTGATGGCGTCGATCAGGCCGCTGACCAGGGTGAGGCCGAACAGGGCCAGGGCCAGCGGGTGGCGGTCGTGGATCTGCGGTCCGGACGGCTGCGGCGGTGAGGTGGTCACGACGGCTCCTCGTGCGAGCAAAGGGGAATGCGGGGGTGGGGCCCCGCCTGATCCAGGCGGTGCCCCGTGACAGAAGTGGCCTTTTGTCAGAAGAACGCGTATGTCAAAAGAAGCAGGGATCCAGCGGCACCTGGGGCTGCCCGGGCAGAGCGAGGCCGCGGGCCGCCCGCCAGGCGTGCTGTTCGCCGGAGGCCGCCACGGCCTCCAGCACGCCTTCGGCCTGGTGCACGCCGGCCAGGCCGGGGGCGGGGGTGGCGTGGTAGCCGCCGAAGCGGGTGACCGGGCTCCACGACGGAGACACCTCGGGCAGCTCGGGCGCCAGGCCCTGGTGCTCCTGGGTGGCGTGGACGATGCGTCCGCCGACGACGGTCAGCACGGACTCGATGTGCGGGATGTCCGCCTCGGGCACGGTGAAGTAGTCAGCATTGAGCAGCGCCAGGTCCGCGTAACTGCCCACCGTCAGGCGGCCCTTGACCTCATCCTCGCCGGTGAGCCGGGCGCCGCCGAGGGTGTAGAGCTCCAGGGCCCGGGCGCGGTCGAGCCGGTTGTGCTCGGCTGCCAGGCGCCGGCCGCTGACGGCCCGGCCGGAGACCAGCCAGTGCAGGGCGACCCAGGGGTTGTAGGAGGAGACCCTCGTGGCGTCGGTACCCGCCGCGACGGTGAGGCCGCGGTCCAGCATCGCGCGCAGCGGCGGTGCCTCGGCGGCGGCGGGGGCGCCGTAGCGGGAGACGAAGGCCTCGCCCTGGAAGGAGAGGCGGTTCTGCACGGAGACGGCGCCGCCCAGGGCGGCGATGCGGTCGAGGCTGTCCGGGCTGACGGTCTCGGCGTGGTCGAAGAGCCAGCGGTTGCCCTGGGGGAAGAGCCCCTCGGCGGCGAGCTTCTCGAACACGGCGAGGTCCCGGCGGATCGTCTCGTCGTAGGTGGCGTGCAGCCGGAAGCCCCAGCCGTTCTCCGTCAGCAGGCGGACGGCCTTCTCGAACTCGGCCTCGTAGCTGCCGAGTTGCGGCCGGGGTTCGGTGAAGTTCTCGAAGTCGGCGGCGGCCCAGGTGAGGTTCTCCCCCGCGCCGTTGAGGCGCAGCCACTCGTCGCCTTCCCCGGGGCGGACGGTGTTGACCCACCGGGTGAGGTCGTCCAGCTCCTGTCCCGCGGTCTGCGGGAAGAGGTGGTAGGCGATGCGCAGGGTCAGCTCGCCGCGGCGGGCGAGCTCCATGACGGTGCCGTAGTTCTCGGGGAAGCTCTGGAAGCCGCCTGCGGCGTCGATCGCGGAGGTGAGGCCGAAGCGGTTGAGCTCGCGCAGGAAGTGCCGAGTGGAGCCGATCCGGTCGGCCTCGTCCAGGGTCGGCGCCTTGGCCAGGGTGGAGTAGAGCAGCAGGGCACCCGGAGCGGCGATCAGCAGGCCGGTCGGTTCGCCGTCGTGGCCGCGCACGATCTGGCCGCCGGCCGGGTCGGGGGTGTCGCGGGTGAAACCGGCGGCACGCAGGGCGGCCTTGTTGAGCAGGGCCGACTGGTAGAGGTGCAGCACGAAGACGGGGGTGTCGGGCGCCGCGGCGTTGAGCTCCGCCAGGGTGGGCAGGCGCCGCTCGGCGAACTGGTCGGCGGACCAGCCGCCGACCACTCGCACCCACTGGCCGGGCGGGGTGCGCTCGGCCTGCAGCCGGAGCATCGCCAGGGCCTCGCGCAGCGTCGGCACGCCGTCCCAGCGCAGCTCCAGCACGTAGTTGAGGCCTCCGCGGATGACGTGCAGGTGCGCGTCGTTGAGTCCGGGCACGGCCCGGCGGCCGAGCGCGTCCACCACGCGGGTTCCGGGGCCGACCAGCGGGACGACGTCCGCGTCGTCGCCGACCGCCTGGATCAGTCCGTCGCGCACGGCCACGGCGGTGGCCTGCGGGCGGCGCGGATCGTTGGTGAACACCTTGGCGTTGCGCACGACCAGGTCGGCGGGCTGCTCGGGAGTGCCGGGACGGACCCCGGCAACGGGCATGGTGGACAAGGGAAGTCCCTTCGATCGGTGGTCTTTCGGCGCGGGGCCGCCCATCGAACCTAGGCAGCCGACGGCGGGCAAGGGTCTCCGCAGCGCATCGCCAGTTGCCCGGCAGTGCACTTCGGCGGCCGGCGAGCCCGGTTCGGCCGGTGGTGCGTTGTGGGAACAGCCCCGGGCGCACAGCGAGCAGAACCTTCCGCCCGTCCCGGCCTAATGTCGTTGACGTGACGCCGAGCCGATCCGGCCGGTGTCTGACGCAGTGTCAACTCCCTGCATCCCCATCCCCTGCACCCCCGAGGAATGAGAAGAATCATGGTCGACTTCGCCAACGTCCACGCCGCCCCGAGCCCGGACCTGCTCACCCCGGACAACGCGATGATGCTGTTCGTTGACCACCAGCCGCAGATGTTCTTCGGCACCGGCAGCGGCGACCGCACCGCCATCATCAACGCCACCGTCGGTCTGGCCAAGGCCGCGAAGATCTTCGACGTGCCGACCGTGCTGTCCACCGTCGCCGCCGAGTCCTTCTCCGGCCCGATCCTGCCGCAGCTGCAGGCCGTCTTCCCCGACCAGGAGGTCATCGACCGGACCAGCATGAACGCCTGGGAGGACGAGGCCCTGGTCGAGGCCGTCAAGGCCACCGGCCGCAAGAAGATCATCCTGTCCGGCCTGTGGACCGAGGTCTGCCTCGTCCTGCCGGCGCTCTCCGCGCTGGACCAGGGCTACGAGGTCTACGTCGTCGCCGACGCCTCCGGTGGCGTCAGCCCGCTGGCCCACGAGCACGCCCTGCAGCGCATGACCGCCGCCGGCGCCGTCCCCGTCACCTGGATCCAGGTCCTCCTGGAGCTCCAGCGAGACTGGGCCCGCACCGAGACCTACGTCGCCGTGACGGACCTGGTCAAGGAGCACGGCGGCGCCTACGGCATGGGCATCGTCTACGCCCAGTCGATGATCAACCCGCACGCCGCCGGCTGACGGTGTCCGAGATGAACACGGGTCTACTCCTGCTGCGTCTGGTCGCCGGCCTGCTGATCGCGGGCCACGGCGTCCAGAAGGTCAGCTTCCACCTCGGTGGCGGCGGGCTGGAGGGCGGCAGCGCCGAGTTCCGGGGCGACGGCTTCCGCGGCGGCAAGCTCACCGCGATAACCGCCGGCGGTTCCCAGATCGGGGCCGGGCTGATGCTGGCCGCCGGTCTGCTCACCCCGCTGGCCGGCGCGGGTGTGATGGGCGTGATGACCGTCGCCCTTACGGTCAAGTGGCCCCACGGGCTGTGGGTTCAGCACGACGGGTACGAGTTCCCGTTCGTCCTGGTCGTCATCGGCGCGGCACTGACCGCGACCGGCCCCGGACAGTGGTCGGTCGACGGGGCCCTCGGCCTGGCCCACTGGCCGCTGTGGTGGCTGCCCACGGCCGTGGTCGCCGGTGTGGGCGGCGGCCTGGTCACCCGGTTCGCCCTGCACCGCAGCTGAGGCGGCCGGAACCGGACGGGCCCGGGCCCCTGGATGGGAGACCACCCGGGGGCCCGGGCCCGTTCGGCACGAAGAACACGAAGTACCGAGAGTAAGGAGCGAGTTGATGCCGGCGACGACGAAGGAAGCGAAGCGCGTACCCGAAACCGACCCGACGGCGGCCGGGGCGGGGACACCCGCGACACCCGCGACCGCGGACCAGGCGCACGACCCCGGCGCCGGGCCGGACCTGCACGCCATGACCCGGATCGCCCTGCGGCCCATCGCCTCGCCGATGCCCCTGGGCTTCTTCACGGTGGCCATCTCCTCCGCCGTGACCAGCAGCCTGCAGCTCGGCCTGATCGACGGCGCGCACCGGCAGGCCGTGGCGCTCACGGTCTTCTCCGCCTTCGTTCTCCAACTGCTGGTCAGCGTCCTGGCGTTCGGAGCCCGTGACGTCATCGCGGCGACCCTGATGGGCGGGTTCGCCGGCGCCTGGCTGGCCAACGGGCTGGTCACGGCGACGGGCTCCCAGGGCGGGGCGCAGGTGCTGGGCGTGATGAACCTGGTGTTCACGATCTTCGCCGCCCTGATGGCCTCGGTGGCGAGGCCGAAGAAGGTGCTGTGGCTGCTCCTGCTGATCGCCGTGCCGCGCTATTTCGTCGCCGGCCTCCACGGCGTCTCGGGCGCGGCCTGGCTGGGCCACACCGCCGGCGCACTCGGCATGCTCCTCGCGGCCGTGGCGATGTACGCGGCCTACGCCCTGATGCTGGAGGAGCTCCGGGGCAAGGAGGTCCTGTGGATCGGGCGCAGCGGTCCCGTCCGGGACGCCATGCATGCGGGACTGGCCGGCCAACTGAACCGGCTGGAACAGCAGGCGGGGGTGCGCCGCACCCTGTAGCCGGCGCCCCGTCCCACCGATCGGCCCCGCCACGGACGTGACGCGATTCGGCTGTGCTCGTACCGAGGACCGGTACGAGCACAGCCGAATCGCGTTTCACTTCCGGCCCCGAGGCGGGATCCCCTGACCCGTGGCCGCCTCAGCGACCCCCGACCAGTCGGCTCAATTCGGCGTCCCAGTCGATCAGTTCGGCCTCGCCACCGCGGGGAACGAGGGCGAAGCTCCGCTCGCGCAGCCAGCTGTGCACCGGCTCGACCGGGACGTCGATCGAGGCGGTGCCGTCGTCCCCCCGGAGCGTGATCCGCAGCCGCCGGCGACCGTGGCAGCGGCACGGCGGCGAGATCCGCACGTCGCCCATCCCGGCAGGCCGCTGTAGGCCCTTCCAGAGCAGGTCGCGGGAGAACTCCCAGGTGCCGACCTCCGGGTCGGAGCCGGGGAACTCCATGACCACCGAGAACGGCTCGTCGCCGCGGTACACGAAGCGCACCGGAAGATCGATGAACTTCCCTTCCCCCAGATGGAGTTGGGCATCAACGGTGAGCGCGGCGGAGCCCGCGCCCGCTCCGGGGCCCTGGCCGGGGAACGGATGGCGTCCGGACACGGTACCTCCAAGGACGGTGAGAGAAACGAAAAGTGCCGGGCCCGCCGACGAACGGGCCCGGCACTGAGCGGAGCCGGGCCTGCCGACGAAACAGGCCCGGCCCGCGGTCACTCCCCGCGCTCGGGGGTGACGACCAGGTGCTCGGCGAGGAACCAGACCTGGGTCTCGCCGGTGCGGATGATCTGGGACACCAGGAGGTCCTGGGTGCCGTCGTCGCCGAGCTCCGCCGTACGGGTGGCGGCGTCGCGGACGTCGGCGAGCACGGTCTCGTGCGCGTCGAGGAGGCGCGAGAGCATCGACTGCGTGCCCTCGATGCCGTCCGGCGGGCGCGGCACGCCCGTGATCTGGGCGGCGTGACGGGGGTCGCCCACCGCGACGCCGCCGAGGCTCTGCACCCGTTCGGCGAGCGCGTCGACGAGCTCCAGCTGCTCCCGGGCGTGCTTGTCGAAGAGCAGGTGCAGCTGGTAGGCGGTCGGCCCGCGCATGCCCCAGTGGTACTTCTTGTACAGCGCGTACAGGAACTGGGTGTCCGCGAGGATGCGGTTGAGCCGCTGGCACGAGTACTGCCGGGCGTCGTGGGAGAGCGCGATCGGCAGCTGGGTGACGGTGCCGAACTCCTGGGTCTCGGGACCGTGCTGGTGGAGGCGCGGCTGGCTGGTCATGGTGCTCCTGGGACTAGGTGGTTGCGGGGGACGGTCAGTTGGCCATGGCCCGGACGGCCTCGCGGATCACGTCGGCGACGCGCTCGGGCTGGGAGAGCATGACCAGGTGCGAGGAGTCCACCTCGACCGTGGTGGCCCCGGCACGCCGGTAGCCGAACCGCTGGACATCGGGGTTGAGGGTCCGGTCGGCAGCCGCGACGATCCCCCAGGACGGCTTGCTCTTCCACGCGGCGGTGGGCGCGGCCTCGCCGAACGCGGCGGCGGCGAGTGGCCGTTGGGAGACGGCGAGGACCCGGGCGAGGCCGGGGTCGACGTCGGCCGCGAAGATTGCCGGAAGGCGGTCGACCTCCACCGAGACGTCGGTGCCCTCGCCGCTCCCGTCCTCCAGCGGGAAGGGGGAGTACACCAGGGCGGAGGCGAGCTCGGAGTCGGGGAAGCCGCCCTGCAGCTCACCCAGGCTCTCGCCCTCCTCCAGCGCGTAACCCGCCAGGTACACCAGCGCCTTGACGTTCTCCTCGGCTCCCGCCACGGTGATCACGGCGCCGCCGTAGGAGTGGCCGACCAGCACGACCGGCCCGGGAATCCGCCGGACCACCGACGCGATGTACGCGGAGTCCCCGGTCAGGCTTCGGTTGGGCACGGCCGGCGCCACCACTTTCAGTCCGTCGACCAGTAGCTCGGGGATGACCCGGGCAAAGCTGGAGGCGTCGGCGAAGGCGCCGTGCACCAGCACGACGGTGGGCATGTCGTTGGTCGTCATGAAGGGGTCCTTACTGGGGCCTCGCCGAGGCCTCCGGATCATTGGCATCTGTGGCCCTCAGGCTAGGAACGCACGAGCCCGGGGCCTGTTCCGACGGCGCACTGCCTGCGGTCGATCCGCGCACCGGATGCAGGGGTCGGGGTCCCGTCGCCAGTGCGCACGACCTCAGCGCTCTCGGACGATTCAAGGTGCTCTCAGAGGCAACCGGCCGGCGGCGGCCGACCCTAGCCTGTGTCCCGTCGCAGCCATCCGCTGCCGTAGGGAAAGGAAAACCCATGCCGTACATCACCGTTGGCCAGGAGAACTCCACCTCCATCGACCTCTACTACGAGGACCACGGCTCCGGGCAGCCGGTCGTCCTCATCCACGGCTTCCCGCTGAACGGCGCTTCCTGGGAGCGTCAGAGCGCAGCCCTGCTGGAGGCCGGCTACCGGGTCATCACCTACGACCGCCGCGGCTTCGGCCAGTCCTCGCAGCCGACCACCGGCTACGACTACGACACCTTCACCGCGGACCTCCACACCGTGCTGGAGACCCTCGACATCCGGGACGCCGTGCTGGTCGGCTTCTCGATGGGCACCGGCGAGGCCGCCCGGTACGTGGCCACCTACGGCTCCGAGCGGATCGCCAAGGTCGCCTTCCTGGCCTCGTTGGAGCCCTTCCTACTGAAGACCGACGACAACCCGGACGGCGCCGCCCCGAAGGAGTTCTTCGACGGCATCGTCGCGGCGGTGAAGGCCGACCGGTTCGCCTTCTACACCGACTTCTTCAAGGACTTCTACAACCTGGACGAGAACCTCGGTACCCGGATCAGCGAGGAGGCCGTCCGCAACAGCTGGAACGTCGCCGCGAGCGGCGGAGCCTTCGCCGCCTCGGCCGCGCCGACCACCTGGTACACCGACTTCCGCGCCGATGTCGCCCGCATCGACGTTCCCGCCCTGATCCTGCACGGCACCGGCGACCGCACCCTGCCCATCGAGAACACCGCCCGCGTCTTCCACCGGGCCCTGCCCTCCGCCGACTACGTCGAGATCGAGGGCGCCCCGCACGGCCTGCTCTGGACCCACGCCGAGGAGGTCAACGCCGCCCTGCTGGCCTTCCTCGCGAAGTAGTCCCGATCGGCCGCGACACCCCCCGACCGCGGCCGGCCGTCCCACCGGTACCGCCGGCGCCGTCCTGTCCCGGACGGCGCCGGCGGTACCGGCCACCCATCCGCGCCCGGCGTCCCGTTCACCGGGGACGCCGGGCGCGTGCCACGACCAGGAGGTCCCCCGTGAAGCTCCGCTTAGCCCGCCGCATGGTCCCGCTGGTGGCGACGCTCGCCGCGCTGACGGCGATCCCGGCCGCCTCGGCGGCCCAGGGCACGTACCAGAGCACGACCGCCAGCACGTCCCAGGGCGCCGCGGCCGAACGGCCGGGCACCCATCGGCACTTCGCTGTCGGCCCGCAGTACGACTCCACCCACGTCTACGTCGAGCCCGGCACCGAGCAGGCCTTCGTGGCCAGCTGGGTGGCCACCTTCGGCGGCACCACGATCGGCCCGGTCTCCACCCAGGTGACGCCGACACCCAGCCGGACCCTCTCGGAGCTGGTGGTCTCCCCGGTGGGCACGCTGTCGGTGTTCGACTACACCACGCCCGTCCCGTACCCCTTCGGCACCGAACGCACCGGCTGGCTGGTCACCGACCTCGACCAGGCCGTCCGCGCCGCCCAGGCCGACGGCGCGACCGTCACCGTGGCGCCGTTCGCCGACCCGATCGGCCGCGACACCATCGTCCAGTTCCCCGGCGGGATCAGCACCCAGCTCTACGTACACACCACCCCGCCCTCGTACCCCGCCCTGGCGAGCGTGCCGGAGAACCGGCTCTACCTCTCATCGGACGCGGTCGGCGCCTTCCTACGCAGCTACCTCCCCTTCACCGGTGGCCGGATCGTCTCCGACGACCGGCGGGCCGACGGCGCCGCCCTCGGCCTGCCCGGCACGACCTACCGGCTGATCCGCCTCACCTCGGATTTCGGCACCACCACGGTCGCGGTGACGGACGGCCACCTGCCCCACCCGTTCGGCCGCGAGCTCACCGGCTACGGCGTGTCCGACCTCGGCGCCACCCTGGTGCGCGCGACGGCCGCCGGCGCCTCGGTGCTGTCCGGACCGGTCCGCTCGGGCGGCCGGGACGGCGCCATAGTGCGGTTCCCCGGCGGCTACATCGCGGAGATCCACACCGACCGCTGACCGGCGGGACGCAGTCGTCGACGGGCGGCCGGGCGACGAAACGCCCGGCCGCCCACCCACACATGCGCCGGCCCGCACCCGGGCGTGCACTGTCCGCCTCACCGCCCGTCAGGCTCCGTTCCCGTGACCGGGGGGCGTCCCCCGCAGTACGCAACCGACCTGGCGGCGTCCTGGACGAGCTCAGCGACCGTGGTCGGGCGGGAGACGGCCACCGCGTGGGAGGCGTCGGGCAGTTCGAGGACCGTGGCACCGGCGCGCCGGGCCGTGAAGCGCTGGACCTCCGGGGGCAGCGCCCGATCGGCCCCCGTCACCAGAGCCCACGAGGGCGTGGTGCGCCACGCCGCCACCGTCGGTGCGTCGGTGAGCACCCGCTCGGCGACGGGGCGCTGGAGCGCGGCCAGCACCTGGGCTACCTCCGCGTCGAGGTCGGCGGCGACGAGCAGCTGGAAGCAGTCCGCGGGCACGGTGAGCTCCGTCGCCCGGTCGGTACCCCCGGTCGTGAACTCCGACCGCCGCAGCCGCGGGATGAGTGGCGAGGGATCGAAGCGACTCGCGAGCGCGTCGTGGCTCTCCCCCACGTCGGGGAGGTAGGCGGCCACGTAGACCAGCGCGAGGACGTTGGGGGCGGCGCCTGCCTCCGTGATCACAGCACCGCCATAGGAGTGACCGACCAGGACGACGGGGCCGTCGATGCCCGCGACGACGGAGGACAGGTAGGCGGCGTCGTGGGCCAGTCCGCGCAGCGGGTTCGCGACGGCGAGGACCGTCAGGCCGCGTCTGTGGAGTTCGGCGATGACGCCGAACCAGGTGGTCGCGTCGGAGCAGCCGTCGTGGACGAGCACGACGGTGGGCCGGGTGGAGTGCATGGCTGCCTTTCGGATGGCGCCCACGGCGGGACGCGCCGGCCGACGGGCAGACCGTGCCGCCGGCCCGGCGGGACATGGCGTCGGCCGGCGGAACCGCGGCATCGACGGCGCCGGGGTGGAGGAATCAGGAGGCCGGACTGCGGCCGTCGGTCTGCGCGGCGTAGGCCTGCCACTCGCGGGGCGAGAGCCCGTAGGCGTCGCGGAACGCCCGGCTGAAGTGGGAGTGGCTGACGAACCCCCACCGGTGCGCGACGGCGGAGACGCTGGTCTGCCGACGGGACGGGCGCTCCAGCTCCCGACGGCACGCGTCCAGCCGTCGCCGCCGCACCCACTGGCCCACACTCATCCCGTCCTGCTGGAAGAGCTTGTGCAGGTAGCGCACCGAGATGTGCTGCGACCGGGCGATCGATTCGGGCGCGAGGTCCGGATCGGCGAGGTTCTCCTCGATGTGGGCGCGGATCCGCGCCAGCAGCTCGGCCGAGCCGGTCGGGTGCTCCGGACTCTCCCGTTCGAGCAGCTCGGTCACCAGGATGGCGACGATGTCGGAGACGCTGCGGGCGAGGTGGTTGCCCGGCCGGGCCCGGTGGGCCCGGGCCTGGGAGGCGAGGGTCCGCAGGAACTGGGAGGCGAGCGAGCCGACGCCCTCGTTCCCGCGCGCCATCAGTCCGCCCGTGCGCCGTACGTCGCTGTGCCGGACGCCCAGGTAGAAGCAGGGGACGCGGAAGTGGACCATCCGGCACTCGGCGTCCTGCAGCAGGCCCGCCGGGTGCACGGCGGTGCCGATCAGCAGGTCCCCGGGAGCGAGCGCGGCGCTGACGCCGTGGCGCCGGAGGGAGGCCGCGCCGCGGACGTGCAGGGCGACGTAGAGGCAGTCCTCGGGGTCGGTCCCGGGCGGTGGGGAGAGGATGTCGATGCAGCCGCTGCCGCCGTCGTAGGCGGTCCGGCCAAGCTGGTGGTATTCGGTTTCGGGCATGGGTGAGGGACCCGACGGGATCACGGGAGGCTCCGACCGGTTCGAATCGTTCAGGTGCAGGGAGGGTTGCCCGCCGCTCGGCGCCCGGTGGCGGCGCCGTCGGCGGCGGGGGGGTTCAGGAGAGGAACTTCTCCACGACGGCGTTGAACGCTCCGGGGTTCTCCAGGAACGGGAAGTGCGAACTCGCGACGTCCTTCGGGAAGACGTGGAGGCGGGCGCCGGGGATCCGCTCGGCGATGAAGCGCTGCGAGTCGGGGGCGACGTGGCTTCCCTCGCAGCCGAGGACCAGGGTCGGTACGTCGATGCGGTCGAGGACGTCGCGCCAGTCCTGGGCGCAGTGGTCGAAGAGCAGCGGAACGCCCGCGTACGCCGGGGTGGACCGGATCTGCCCGGCCACGAAGGCGAGCAGGTCCGGGTCGGTGTCACCGCCGAACATCGAGCGGACGAAGTCCTCGCGGACCTCGGCGCCCTCCGGGCCGGCCAGCGCGGCGCCCAGTTCCAGGAGCCCCGCCACGTCGAAGATGGCGCCGGACTCGCGCTGCTCGGCCGGTGTCATCCAGGGCACCGCCGCCACTGCGGCCGGCTGGTCGACCAGGACGAGCCGGCGGATGCGGCCGGTGCCGTACTGGTCGACGAAGCTCCACCACACCGAGGCGCCCATCGACCAGCCCAGCGCGTCGAAGGCGCCCAGGCCCAGGTGGTGGTCGACCAGGCCGAGGACGTCGCGGGCCAGACGCGCGACGCGGTAGCCGTGGCGCGGCTTGCCGGAGCGGCCGTGGCCGCGGAAGTCCACCGTCACGACGCGCCGACCCGGCGCCAGTCCCTCGAACTGGTGGCGGAACATCTCCTGCGTCTGCCCCCAGCCGTGGAGCATCACCAGCGGGACTCCGTCGCCGCCGCTGTCGCGGTAGGCCAGGCGCACACCGTCGTTCGTGATCAGTTCGTGCATGGTGCTCGTTCTTGTCCGTTCGTGTCGGCTCTCAGGTCAGGGAGTCCGGAACCCGCAGGTCGCCGGGGGGATGAGCGGCAACTCGTCGTGAGGATTCTCGCGGTACATCGAATCCGTTGGCCACCGACCAACGTAGGGATTTCCTGACGCAGCTTCATCACTCTGTAGCAACGGCGCGCTTCAGCGCCGCGCCCGGAGGGGCCTGCAGCAGGTCCCACAGCCGCAGCCCCATGTGCAGCACCAGACGGTGCGCGCCGTTGTCCAGGTCCAGGCCCGTGATCTCCTGGATCTGGCGCAGTCGGTAGTACAGCGAGGTGCGGTGGAGCTCCAGGACCTCCGCGGTCTTGGGCACCGAACCGGCGTGCTCCAGGAAACAGCGCAGGGTCTCCTCCAGCCGCGAGTTGCCGCCACCGTCCAGCAGACGCCGCAGCGGCTTCGGCAGGAGGGAGTCGTTGAGCGCGCTGTCGGGCAGCTGGAGGAACACGGCGTACTCCCCGAGCCGCTCCCAGTCGCCGATGCCCTCCAGCCGGGGCAGCCGACGGGCCGCGCGCGCCGCCACCCGGGCCTGGTCGTAGGAGATCCACGCGTCGGCAAGCGCCGTCCGGCGTCCGCCCACCCCCACCACCGCGGCCGCCCCCGGGCCCAGGAAGGTCGTCAGCGAGCGGACGACGGCGCGGCACTGCTGCTCCAGGTCCTCCTCCGCCGGTTCCCGGTCGAAGACCTGCACCAGGACCGCCCGGTCCTGCTCGATCGCCGCCAGGCCACGAGCCGTACGGGTCTGCCGGAACGGCTCCAGCGCGCCGCGCAGGGCCACCGCGATCTGCCCGGACGGCCCCCACTGGCCGGGGACGGCCACGCTGGTCACCACGACGTGGGGGCCCGCCGACAGGAGCCCGTCCTCCAGCAGGCGCCGGTGCGCCGCGCAGCGCTGCGCCGAGTCCGAGCCGACCAGCTGGTTCACCAGTCGGCGGATGTGCTGCTCGTCCTCGTCCGAGGCCAGGTGCTCGGCGTACATCTCGACCGCCACGGCGTGGGCGACCCGGTCGATGGCCTCGGTCTCGGCCGCGGTGAGGGGCTCCCCCGCCGCCACGACCATGAGGATGCCCAGCATGTGGCCCCGCTCGCGGATCGGGACGCAGTAGCGCGGCTGCAGCCCCAGGTCGTCGCGGCCCGGCAGGACCCCCGGACAGGTCCACCGGGCGACGCCCTGCGACAGCACGTAGCGGATGGCCTCGTCGTCCGCGATGCCCTGCAGCAGGGTGCGCACGCGCACCCGGTCCTCGTCACCGAAGTGCCGGCTGGTGCAGATCATCCGCACCAACGGGTCGTCGAGGACGACGGAACGCCCCAGCTCCTCGGCCAGGCCGTCCACCAACGTCTGCAGCGCCTCGCCTCCCGAAGGCGCGCGCTGAATCCACCTCTGCATGATCAAAAGCCTCCCGGCGCCATTCATACAAGGAGCGAAACGGGATGGACAAACCTTCAACAAAGCGAGGATTCGGGGGTCCTCCCCGGCCGACGGGCAGTCTCCCCGGACGGCGGGCACGCCCGGACGAAGCTCCACTCGCGACACCCGGGGAACTTCGTGATTCACCAAGTCGGCTGCAATGGACGTAAGTTGAGATCAGGCCATCCGGTGCGACGATCACCGGACCGGTCACCGGGCCGCGCCGCTCCCCGAGCGCCGGACCGGGCGGACGTGACAACGAGGACCCCGCGTCCCACCCTCCACGCCGGGCGAACGGTGCGCGGATCGTCAGCTCGCGGTGCACGGCCGGAATATCCGGGCCGATACCGGTTCCTAGCCTGAGGAGCGATTCCGCCTCCCCCTGCTCCTCGGCAGCTCCCAGGGCCCGAGGCGAGAGCGTCGCGCCGCCACCGGCACCGGTACCCCCGACCGTCCGGCGCGACCCGTCCCGACCGGACGGCCCCACCCGACCCCGCTCGGGCCCCTCCCGACCCCGTTCCGACGCCGCCCCAGGAGAAACCGTGCCCGCCCACCACCCCCTTTCCAGCCCCCAGCCCCGCCCGGAGACCACCAGCACCGGCGTCATCCTCGACGCCCGACTGGTCCTCGGCGAGCACGAATCCGTCGACATCCCGGTGCGCCTCGGCTACCGCGGCGACGACCCGCTCGCCGTCGCCCTCCAGTTCCTCGGCCCCGCGGCGGAAGCCGGCACCTGGCGGTTCTCCCGCGACCTCCTGTGGGAGGGTCTGCAGAAGCCCGCCGGCCTCGGTGACGTCCGCATCTGGCCGCCCTGCACCTGCCACGGCCGCGCCTCCCTACGCATCATGCTCAGGGGCGTCGACAATGTCGTCCTCGTCGACCTCCCGCCCCGGCAGGTCCGGCGCTGGCTCCGCCGGGAGAGTTTCACCCTGGTCCCCCAGGGGTCGGAGGACACCCTGATCGACTGGACCGCCGAACTGGACGGCCTGACCCGCTGACACCCACCGGCCCCGGCCCCCGGCTCAGCGCTCCCGGGCCCCGGGCCTTCGGCGGCCGGCTCAGACGTGCCTCAGCGCCCGCAGGCCTACCAGGCGTCGGCCGATGCCTTTCCGGCGAGCTCCCGCAGGTTGCGGACCACCGCGGCGCTCGCCCGCGCGCGCGACGGAGCCGCCCCGGCACGTCCAGCACGGGCGCAGCGCGGCCTTCTCCTCCCGGGCCTTCTCCAGGCGCTGGAGCGCGGCGGCGGCCTCCTTCTCCTGGCGTTCCTGGTGCTTCTCGTGGCAGGGGTAGCAGCGGCCGCCGAGGCATCGGGTCCACTGTCCGTGGATCCCGTACTCGTAGGTGCTCTTCTCCTACGGGACCTGGCCGCATCGGCGCAGGCGAGGGTCTGCATCAGCTCGCGGTGGGCCTGACGGGTCTTCTTCTCCCGGGCCTTCTGGCGCTGGTCGTAGGCGGCGCGGTAGTCCGGGTTCTCCAACGCGTCGATCAGGGAGTGCCGTCCGGGGTGACCGTAGCGCCACCATACGGGCCCGAGCGGCCGTGCTCGGCCAGGAGTTCCAACGAACGGAAAATCCAAACGAAACGGCCTAGCGGCAGTCCGCTGCCGCTTCGGCTTCTCGCCGGCGGGCGCCTTGTCGTGATGCGGTCAGGCTGTGGTCCGGGATATAGCCTGCTCGAGAACCTGGTGCATGACGTGAGGATGCCGGCTCTCGGCCGGGGCCCACAGGGCACGTGCTCTTTCGCCGTCCAGTTGGATGAAGGCGGCCAACAGCAGTGTGTGTGACCGACGTTGGAAGAGTAGCTGGCCGTGCAGTCCGAGGGTGGGGTCGGCGGAGAGGAGCAGGACCTCTGTGGTGCTGTGCCGCACCGGCCAGCCGAGCACGAACCCCTCACCCTGGGTCGGGCCCAGCTGCAGGCCGAGTGCGGTCCAGCCCTTCGTGAGGGCCCGTCGCGTGTCAGAGGGCGCGTCTTCCAGGACCGTGCGCGCCCATTGCTCGGCGGTGCGGTTCTGAGCCGGGTCGAGGTCGGCGACCAGGGCGTTCTCGTAGTCGATCCGGGCCAGTGTGCTGAGGGCCTGCGCGTCGGACGGCACCGGGACATGGCGCACCCGCTCCGGAGTCGCGGGATGTGATGTGGAATCAACCATGACTACTCCTCATGTGTGATGGGGGGCTATGTCGAACGTTCCCGGGTGACGGCTCTCAACCGATTCCGGTGGCAGCCGAGGTCAGAGACAGGAGCAGGGCACCGAGCGCGCCCACAGCGCCGTAGATCCGAAGTCTGCGCCGATCGTGCCGGTGGAGATACAGCGCGGTGGCCCCGGCGAAGGCCAGGCCACCGGCGATGAACCACGGCCCCCATAGGTAGAGGTACCAACTAGTCAGCCTGGCCAGGTCCGGCTCGACAGAGGTGGCCCCGGCTTCGACCAGCACACCGTGGACGACGAAGAGGCCGCCGTGCCACATGAGCAGGACCGCCGCGCCACCGCCGCAGAACACCAAGGTTCGGCTGATCCACGAGCTTCGCGGTTGCGTGAGGCCGATGCCGAGCAGCGTCCCGAAGAGCTTCAGGAAGCCGGTTATCACCAGGACGGCCAGGAACCACGGCTCTCCATCGTCAGCGAGCTTCACCAACGACGGCGACACCGTCGTCCGCGCACCGAAGGTATGGCCCGTCGCCCACACGAAACTGGGCACCGCGAACAAGACCCCCCATGCCGCAGCGACGTATCCAGGCCATGTGCTCTGGTGGAGGCGAAGTGCCCGCCGTGAGACGCGACGAGCTGTGTCGTCCAAGCGACGGGTGATCGACATGACTCGATCGTGATCCGGACCGTGCCGACGTGCGTCATCCGCGTGGCTGATCTGCCTCCCCCGTGCGGGCTACCTGGCCCGCGAGGAAGTCGTCGAGCATGGCGATCCGGACCTTCTCGGGAAACCGGCCGGGGTCGAAGAGAGCCTGGACGACGAGTCCGTGGGTGAAGGCGGGGGCGAGTTGTTTCGCCGCACCCGCACCGGCAGCAGCGGCTCGATTCGCCCCCAGAGGTCGTCCGAGAGCAGCCACGGCGGACCTTCCACCTCCCCACGGACGGCCTGACGAGCCACCGCGCGAGGAGACATGAACTCAATAGACCTTTCTGTTAGCTCCTCTGAACCTCCCCTCCCCCGTCTGCTCGTCGGCCCCCACGAGCGGGCGCGGGTGTCTCCAGGGTCAGTCGCCGAGGAGACGCCAGGCGGTGAGGGCGAGCTTGGCCCGGGTCAGGCCGGTGGGGTCGGTGAGATCGATTCCCAGGGTCTTCACGATCTGGTCAAGTCTACGGGCGACGCTGCTGTGGTGCAGGTGGAGCAGCTCAGCGGCGCGGCGCAGGGAACCGGTGGCGCAGTAGGTGTCCAGGGTGTCCAGGTCCTCCGTACTACCGGCGATCCGGGCGATGGCGGCGACGTCGGCGTTTTCGCGCAAGCTCTCCGGCGGCGTCTCTGCGAGCAGTGCCAGTGCACCCAAGTCGCCGTAGCGGACGGCTGGTTCGCGCCCGGTGGTGAAGCGCAGAGCAGTTCTGGCCTGTCGCCAGGACCGGTCGGGGCTTCCAGGCATGCCGAGGCCCGCGCGGACTCCGCCAGGCAGCCCGGCCAACTCCACGGTGGTGGCCAGGATGACGCCCATGTCGGCGAGCCCCGCCGCCTTCACCGGCTGTGCCGGGCAAATCAGCAGCCCGATCCGGTCGAGCGGCAGCGGCGAGCGCACGGCCACCACGCTGAGCGGTCCAGGGCCGAAGCCCAGCAGCCGCAGCGCCCGTGCTCTGGCCGCGTCGTCGCTGTCGGCGCTGATGGCGAGTTCGACCAGCGCCGGGTCGGCCATGGTGGTGCGGGCCGGGCCGTACCGTTCGACGGCAGCTGCGGCGGCGATGGCGAGCCGGTCGAGAAGAACGCCGTCCAGCAAGCCCGGCGGGCCGGGACGTTCCAGCCACACCATGCCGATCTCCTCCTCGTCGAGGGTGATCGGCACGGCACTGGACACGGGTGCCGGCGGGCCGGACGCCTCCGTACCGTGGGGTGAGACGCGGGTGCTCTCGCCCGTGCCGTGCAGCCGGATCCCGGCGACGCACTCGGCCAGGCCCGCCGAGGCCCGCGCGAGGGCGGGCAGGTCGACCCGGCGGCGCATCAGCGTGTCGTAGAACGTGACGATGCGGATCGCCCCGTCGACGTACGGATCGAGCCCCGACAGCCGTACGGCCAGTGCCTCCATTCCAGCAGGATAGAAGGACCGTTGCGGTGGTAGACGCGCCGATCGGCGCACGATCGGCACGGGACGCGCGACAGTTGGCGGCTGACCCGCGCGAGGGCGGTCGCCAGGATGGTCGGCATGGATCCCGAACTCGAGGCGTTCATCCCGCTGTTCCCCCGAACCGACCTGGCCGACCCTGTCGCCGCCCGCGGCAGATTCTCCGAACTGGCCGCCGCAGTACCGGCACCGGACACCACGAACCTGGACGTCGAGGACCGTACGGTGCCCGCCGACCCGGCCGTGCCGGTACGGATCTACCGGCCGCGCCGGGCCGACCGTGTGAAGCGCGGCCAGGCCGCCCTGGTCTGGCTGCACGGCGGCGGATTCGTCATGGGCGACCTGGACACCGAGCATCCCTGGGCCACCCTGATCGCCACCGGCTCCGGCGTGACGGTGATCTCGGTGGGCTACCGACTGGCCCCCGAGCACCCGTTCCCGGCCGCCCTGGACGACGCCTATGCCGTCCTGCGCTGGACGGCCGAACACGCGACCGCCCTCGGCATCGACCCGGAGCGGATCGCCGTCGGCGGCCACAGCGCCGGGGGCGGGCTCGCGGCCGCCGTGACGCTACGGGCGCGGGACGAGCGGGGACCGGCGATCCGCTTCCAACTGCTCAACCAGCCCGGGCTCGACGACCGGCAGGAGACCTGGTCGGCCCGGACCTTCACCAACACGCCCTGGTTCAACCGCGACAAGGCCGCCGCGTCCTGGCGGCACTACATGGGCGGCCGGCCGGCCACGCCGTACGCGGCCCCGGCCCGCGCCCAGGACCTGTCCGGCCTGCCGCCGGCCTACATCGCCACCGCCGAGCTGTGCCCGCACCGGGACGACAACATCGCATACGCGCTGCGCCTGCTTCAGGCAGGCGTGTCGGTCGAGCTTCACCAGTGGCCGGGCACCTTCCACGGGTCCCAGGCGATCTTGTCCGCCGAGGTCTCCCAACGGCAGAACGCCGAACTCGGCGCCGCCCTGCGCCGCGCCCTGGCCGGCTGAGCCGGGGCATCCCGTCCCATGCTCCAACCACGAGAGAGAGAACGTTATGAAGACCCGACTCGCCCTGGCCGCGAGCGCGGCCGCACTTTGCGTCTGCGCGGGCACCGTGGCAGCGGCGCCCGCACCAGAGGCAGGCGCCGCCCAGCCGACCGGTCTCGACGCCGAGAAGCTCCAGGCCGCCCTGGACGATGTCCACCAGGCCGGCGTTCCGGGGGTGTTCGCGGAAGTCCGCGACGAGGACGACACCTGGCGCGGCGCCTCCGGCGTCGCCGACCTCGACACCGGGCAGCCCGTCCGAGCCGGCATGCGCCAGCGCGTCGGCAGCGTCACCAAGACCTTCACCGCCGCCGCGATCATGCAGCAGGTCGAGCGGGGCCGGATCCGGCTGGACGCGCCGATCGGCGACTACCTGCCGCAGCTCGTACCGGGCGACCGCGGCCGGAAAATCACGGTGCGGATGCTGCTCAACCACACCAGCGGCATCGCCGACTACATCCCCTACGCGTTCCCGTCCATGGCGAAGTACCCACACGTGCCGGAGATGTCGCCGCAGAGCATCGACGACAACCGGTTCCGGCACTTCGAACCGGCCGAACTCATCAAGCTCGGACTCGACGCGCCGCCCGCCACCGAACCCGGCGCCGCCAAGGGCGTGTACTCCAACACCAACTACCTCTTGCTCGGGCAGCTCCTGGAGCACGTGACCGGCGTCGCCGCCCAGGAGTACATCACCCGCAACGTCATCGAACGCGCTGGCCTTCGGCACACCGGGTTCCCGACCAGCCCGCACATCGAGGGACCACACCCACGGATGTACGAGTCCTTCTACGGGAAGATCGACCCGCCGCGCGACTACAGCGTCTACGACGCGTCCTGGGTCGACGTGTCGGCCGGACTGGTGTCGACCACGGCCGACCTCGACCGGTTCTTCGCCCAACTGCTCGACGGCAGGATCGTCAGCCCGTCGTCCCTGGCGCAGATGCAGCAGACCGGACCGGTCCGGGCCCTGGACGGCACCACGATCCAGTTCGGCCTCGGTCTGGACAAGGTCGACATCGGCTGCGGCACCTTCTGGGGCCGCGACGGCTCGGCCTGGGGCGCCGGGACGATTTCCCTGATCCGGGCCGACGGCAAGCGCCAGATGTCCGTCGCGATCAACCTCCAGCGGTGGAACAAGCCGGACGCCTCCGGCCGGCCCCAGCCCCACCCCATCGACGGCGCGCTCACGGCCCTGTACCGGCAGGCGATGTGCGGCGGCGCCACCGACGCCGAGAACGCCTCATAGGTCTGGGTCAACACCCCCGCCCGCTCGTTGGCCTCCAACGAACGGGCGGGAGTCGTTCCTGGCCGTGTGCCGGGCCACCAACACCCCCACCGGTACTTCGCAAACCGGCTGCCGAGCGCACGGACGTCGGTCCGGTCGAAGCGACCGGGAGCTGCGGGGCTTGACGGTCGCCGCCCTCGCTGCCGCGGGCCACGCACCCTCCCCGCTGGGGACGGCCGCCCGGCGCGGTGCTGCAGCTCGCCCGCGCGTCCTGGTCGTGGCGGTCCGCTAGGCCGTTTCGCTTGGCGGTGCCCCAGGTGTCGGGCTGGCCGAAGACGAACTCGCCGCCGTGCCTTGGCGGGCGGCCCATGGTGCCGGGGACCCGCGGCGGGCAGGCCCTGCGCAGGACGCCGGTCCGAGCGCATCCGGGCCAGGATCTGCACGGGCAGGTCCTTCAGTAGGAAGGCCAGGCGGGGCGCGTCGTAGCCGGCGTCCGCGACGACGAGCAGGTCCGGGTCACCGGCGTGCCACTGTCCTGCCGAGATGCCGACCGGTCTACATATTCTGGCCCGCACCATCCCCACCGCGCATGAGAAGTCGGCCCCGCCGACTTCCTGCGCGCACTCGGCCAGCATGAGCGCGAATATGCCGACCGGTCTACATACTTCCGCCGCGACCGACTGCACCGCGCACGAGAAGTCGATCCCGCCGACTTCCTACGCACGCAAGGCGCCCCTCACCGTGGGCTGATCCCCGCACAGCGGCACGCGATCGGCGGTCGGTGGGCCCGCACAGCAGCCCGGCGGATCCGCTTTCGGCGCCCCCCGTACCCCGGGCCGCTCCCCGCTGACCGCTCCCCACTCCTGGCACCCCCGTTCGGGGAGCAGTCAGCGCACGTCTACGGTGAACTGTCGCTCGTCCTGGTCGGTGCCGTCCGGGTGGGTGGCGTGGTGGGGGTTGTGGAGGGTGATGGTGGCGCGGCCCGGGGTGGGGCCGGCGCGGAAGACGAAATAGTAGCGGCCGCCGGAGCCGGTCGAACCGGTGGCGCCGACCAGGTCCGCGAAGCCGAAGTCCTTGACGTACTCGTCGCCCACGGTCCGGACGGCGGCGGGGTCGGGGGCCGGGTCGGCCACGGTCCAGACCTGGCCGGTGACCCGGTGGGCGCTGACCTCGACGGAGAACAACTCACCCGGCTTGACGGCCAGTTCGCCGGAGGTCTGGGCAAACACCGTCCCGTGGTCGAGCTTGCCGGTGCTCATCCGGTGGACCACCACCGCACCCGCCACGCCCGCGACGGCCAGCAGGGCGACCACCGCGATCAGGATCCGACGCCACGTCATGCGCTCGCCTCCCGGTTGGTGACCCGCAGTGCCAGCACGGCGGCGACCGCCTCCAGCCACCGGGCGACCAGCAGGTCCCCGGTCGCGTCGCCGACCACCATCGCGGCCGCCTCCAGCCAGCCGCGCGCCACCGCCGCCGCAGGTCCGGGCAACGGCTCGGGCAGGGCGGCGGCGTAGCGGGTGCCGCCGGAGCGGACCACCTCGCCGAGGAAGACCAGGGCGCGCGGCATCACGCCGAGCCGGTCGACGGTGATCGCGGCGGCCACCGCGCCGTCGCCGAACAGCGTGGAACGGTGCGGTCCCGGTGCCGGCAGGCCGAAGCGCAGCAGCACCTCGACGTCCAGCTCGGCGAGATGAGAGTCGCTCATGGGGGGTGGGGTGGTGCTCAACTGGCGCCTCACTTGGGCATCTGGACGTGGTCGGCGATCGGCATGTTGCCGCCCTGCGCCGCCCCCTCCATGTGGTTGTTGACGAAGTCGCTCTCGCTCACCCAGACGGTGTAGCCCCAGGGGTTGTAGATCTCCAGCTGGTCGCCCCGGTGCCCGATGATCATCATCTGGTGGCCGTCCGGACGGAACCAGGTGTCCTCCTTGACCCCGATCGGCACCGGCTTGCCCTGGTCCACCGCTGCCTCGACCTGGGCCAGCACGTCCTTGCGCTGCTCCGGGCCCTCCAGGTCGACGGTGTGGTAGCCCGCCCCGGTGTGCTTGCCGATCTCGTCGTTGGCGGCGTCCTTGGACTCCCCGTCACTCATCCCGTCCTGCCACTCGTTCCACCAGTTCTTGGAGTCGTAGACGCGGTCGGTCTCCTTGAGCCAGCGGTCGTACGCGGCCTTGCCGTTGTCGTACTTCGGGTCGCCGGGGTGTCCGCCGGTGGTGAGCTGGAGGGAGTAGAGCGGGTCGACCATCGCCCGGGCGGTGACGGTCGAGCCGGCCACGCACGTCGGTTTGTCGCCCTGGTTCCACGCCACACCCAGGTAGGAGGTTTCCCGCTGGTTGGTGGAGGAGGAGTCGATCTGCACCGGGGAGAGGCGCTGGGCCAGCCAGGAGGGGTCGCCGCCGTGCTCGTGGATCTGGTCGTCGAAGGCCTTGATCTCGTCGTAGCCGTGCCCCGCGGCGAGCGCCTTCATCAGGTAGGCGCGCTCCTCGGGGGACTTGCTGCCGGCCAGCAGCTGGTCGAAGCGGGCCCGGTCGGCGTCGCTCATCTTGTCCATGAACTGGCCGGCCCGGGTCACGTCGTTGGCGGTGAGGATGGTGCCGAACTGGTCGCTGCCGGCGACCTCCGCGTCCGCGATGACCAGCTTGTCGGCGGCGCCGAGGCCCTTGTTCTTGAAGCGGGCGGCCAGCGCCTTGCTCGCCAGCGCGTTCAGCTCCCGGGCGGCGGCGCGGCCGGCGTCCTCGGCCTTCACCGCGGCGTCGTAGATCGACTTGATGCCATCCTTCGCCTTGGCGTGGGCGGTGTGCATCTTGTCGTCGTCCCAGTTGAACGGGTCCGGCGCGCCCGAGACTGTGATGTCGTGCAGCAGCTTCAGCGCCTCGCTCAGCGGCGCGTGGCCCTGCCCGTGCAGGTTCTGCGCCTCGGTCAGCGCGGTGGCCAGCGCCTTGAGCTGGTCCCGGCCCTTGCCCAGGTTGTCGCGGCAGCGCGTCAGGTCGTCGGCGGAGGCCTTGACCACCTCGGCCGCCTTCTCCCCGACCTGCCCGGTCCAGGCGTCCGGCAGGTGCTCGGAGCTCACCCGGGCCACCTTCATCTGGATCTCGTCCAGCTGACTGTTCGCCGAGTTGTACGCGGCGGCGAGCGCGCCCAGCTTGCCCGGGTCGCCCTTGGGCGCGGGCAGCTGCAGGGCGTCGTGCACGGCGTACTTGAGGTCGCCGGCGCCCCACATGCCGTGGGACTCGTCGATGGTCTTCTTCAGCCGCTCGGCCTGCTGCCGCTGGTTGCCCAGGTCGATGCCGAGCGGGCTGAGCGGGTTCACGCTGTGGTCGGGCACGTCACGCCCCCTGCTGCCGGTACTGCTGCTCGACACCGTGGTCGGTGCCGGTGTAGTTCGCCGCGGTGGTGTGCACCTTGCCGCCGAGGTCCTTCAGCGCGTCGACGTTCACACCCAGCTCGTCCTGCCACGCCTGCCAGAACGCCTTCGCCGCGTCGCCTGCGCCGTACTCGCCGAAGGTCCCCTCACCGGACATGCCCAGCCTGCCCAGCGCGTCCTTCACCGAGGCCACGTCCGTACTCGCCGCCACCAGCTGGTCGCCCGCGTCCCCGAGCTTCTCCGGATGGGCACTGAACCCCACCCCGGCCCCGCCGCTCATGCGTCTCCCCCGTTTCCCCGTCGTTCCTTCGTGGAGCGGCGGTCAGCATAGCGGCAGTTCTGCCGCCCGCCCCGGGCCTGAACAGCGACTTGGAGGAGTGACCGCACAACCCGCCCGATCTGCGCGCGGAACGGTCACATGATCAAGGGGATCCCTTGGTGAACCCACCGCACTCGCCCGCAGGGACCCGGCCACCCATGCCAGGGAGCGAGATGACGGTGAACTCCCACGTTCCGGCGGGGCGTTCCAGGTGGGGGTGAACGCACAGGTCAGAGGGGGTGGAACCGTTCCAGTGTCCCGGGTTGGCGGGGAGGGCTGGCGGGTGGGACGGGGGGCGGGTCAGGGTGTCGGTCGGCGGCAGGTGGCGATGGCCCTGCCGCGCGGTCCACTTCTTCGCTCACCACTGTCACGGGGGAATCCCATGTCCGTTCGTCGTGCCTTCTTCGTTCCGGCCGCCGTTGCGCTCGGTGCCGCTCTGTCCCTGACCGCCTGCCAGTCCGGGGGCGGGACGGGCGGGGTGCAGGAATCCGCGAAGCCCAGCCGGACCGCTGCCGCGGCTACTGCTCCGGCGACCGGCGCTGCGCCTGCCGCACCTGCCGCACCTGCCGCACCCGCGGCCGGAGCGGCTCCTGCGGCTCCTGCGGCGAACAGCACCCCGGCCGGGCCCAAGGCGTCCGCCGCCACCTCCTCGCCCGGGGGCGGCGGCGACGCCTACGCCTACTCCCACCCGTGCGAGGCGAAGAAGCTGTCGGTCCGGGTGACGACCCGGGCCGAGGCGCCCGGCCAGCGGGTGATCGAGGTGCGCAACCAGGGGACGACGGCCTGCGGGCTGAGCTACTACCCGCTGCTGAGCCTCGGCGACTCGCACTCCGCCGACCGCAGCAAGGGCGTCAGGCCGCTGGTGCCCAGTGGGCTGGGCGGTGCCCCGGCGTACCCGGTGGCGGCCGGTCAGACGGCGTACGCGGTGCTCGACCTGAACCCCGGCGGTGCGACCGCCGGCACGGTGCCCGGTGTCGACGAGCTGAGCGTGCTGGCCGACGGCGACCACATGGCCACCGCGGACACCGTCAGTTTCCCGCTCGGAAGCGGCGCCAAGGTGGCCAAGCCGAAGCTGGGCCTGTACCGGAGCACCGTCGCGGACGCCGCCGCGTCGGCGGCCGGCGCGGACCGGCAGTCCTGACCAGGGACGCCGTGCTCACCCTCCTCCGGGCGCTCCGTAGGCGAGCCGGTACCGTGAACTGCGGATTCGACGGGATCCGGGGCCGGTCCGGGGTGAGGAGTGCGCGGCGCATGAGCGTGGAGACCGAGGAATTCGCGGCGATGCTGCGGGAGCTGAAGGAGCGCTCCGGACGCAGTTACGGCGCGCTGGCGACCCGGCTGCACGTCAGCACCTCCACGCTGCACCGCTACTGCAACGGCGCCGCCGTCCCGGCCGAGTACGCACCGGTGGAGCGCCTGGCCCGGGCCTGCGGGGCGGGCGACGAGGAGCTGGTCGAGCTGCACCGGCGGTGGATCCTGGCCGACGCGGCCCGTCGCCGGGAGGCGGGCGCTCGGACGGAGGGCACGAAGCCGGAGCGCACGAAGCCGGAGGGCACGAAGCCGGAGAGCGCGAAATCGGAAGACGCGCAGACGGAAGCGGAGCCTTGGACGGCTCCCGTACCGACCGAGGAGGTGGAACCCGTGCAGCCCGTGACCCCGATCGCCGTACCGCGTCGCCGTACCCGCCCCCGCTCCCGCGTGCTGCTGAGCGCGGTGGCTGTCGCCGCCGTGGCTGCCGTGGTCTCCGCGTTCGTCCTGCGCGGCACCGGCGGCATCGGCGGCACGCCGGAGGCTGCCTCCTCCCCGACGGCTGCGGCCGCCACCACAGCAGCCCCGACGGCAGTCGCCGTCCCCGGCGGCACGCCGGACGGTGCCCCCTCCCCGACGGCGGCCGACACGGCCTCCACCGCAGCCCCGGCAGCGGCCACCACACCCCCGCCGCCGGCCGGCACCCCCACCCCCGAGGACAACGAGGCCCCCTTCCACGTCAACGTCCTCACCAACAACTGGGGCAGCCCCTGCGGCCAGTGGTTCCTGTCCGCCCGTACCCCCGCCCAGGTGGCCCCGCCGCCGGGCTCCGTTGCGCGCACGGGCAGTTGGGCGGCCGCGCAGCACGCCGTCCCGGCCGGGCACCTGCGCCTGCAGCTGACCGCCCAGGGCGCGAGCGCGACACCCGTCGTCCTGCACGCGGTGTACGTGCACATCGTCAGCACCCAGCCCGCTCCCAAGTGGAACGCCTACACCCCGGGTTCGGGCTGCGGCGGGGGCTTGACCCCGGCGTCCTTCGCGGTGGACCTCGACGCGACCGCGCCGCGTGCCGTCCCCGTCCCGGGCGAGGAGGGCGTGAAGAAGGTCCCCGTGACGGACTTCCCGTACCGGGTGTCGGACACCGACCCGCAGGTGATCGACGTGGACGCCACCACCCGCTCCCAGGACGTCAGCTGGTACCTGGAGTTGGCGTGGAGCAGCGGCAACCGCCAGGGCACCCTGATCGTGAACGACAACGGTCGCCCGTTCCGCACCGCGGGCCTGCACGGCGCTCCGAGCTACTTCCACGACGGCACGTCCTGGGCTCCGGCCCCCGCCGAGGACTGAGCCCCGTATCACGTCCGGCTGACGGCCGTTAGCATGACGGACGGGCGCCGGAAGTCGACGCCCAACCGAATTCGACCGAATCCGACCGAATTCGATTTGCAATCGGTTCGGGATCGATTCGGAATCGATCGGCATGTTCCGCCTCGGCGCTGAGGAGTTGACGATGGGTCGCGCTTTCCCCCTGGTCCGGACGAGCACCCCCGTACCGGAGGCGGAGCGACGCGCCGTGCTCGCCGCGCCGGGCTTCGGCAAGTTCTTCACCGACCACATGGCCACCGCCACCTGGACCCGGGACACGGGCTGGCACGACCGCCGGGTCGGGCCGCTGGCCCCGTTCTCGCTGCACCCGAGCGCGTCCGTGCTGCACTACGCGCAGGAGATCTTCGAGGGGCTGAAGGCGTACCGCCACGCCGACGGCAGCGTCTGGCTGTTCCGTCCCGAGTTCAACGCCCGCCGCTTCGCCCGCTCCGCCGAGCGGCTCGCGCTGCCCGTCCTGCCGGAGGAGGACTTCCTCGCGAGCGTCGAGGAGCTGGTCCGCGCGGACGAGGCGTGGGTGCCGGACTCCGGCGACGAGGCGAGCCTCTACCTGCGGCCGTACATGTTCGCCTCGGAGGCCTTCCTCGGGGTCCGTCCCGCCGAGGAGGTCACCTACTCGGTCATCGCGAGCCCGGCCGGGCCGTACTTCGCGGGTGGCGTCACCGGCATCACGCTCTGGGTCAGCAGCCGGTACACCCGTGCCGGGCGGGGCGGTACGGGCGCGGCCAAGTGCGGCGGGAACTACGCGTCCAGCCTGGCGGCGCAGTTGGAGGCGAAGGAGCACGGCTGCGACCAGGTGCTGTTCCTGGACGACACCGGCGGCGAGGGGGACCTGGAGGAGTCCGGCACGATGAACCTGTGCCTGGTCACCTCGGCCGGCGAGTTGGTGACGCCGGAGCTCGGCTCGATCCTCGACGGCGTCACCCGCGACTCGATCCTCGCCCTCGCCGCCGAGTTCGGCCTGACCCCGGTCGAGCGCGCCGTCGGCCTCGCCGAACTGCGGGCCGGCGCCGAGGACGGCACCGTCACCGAGGTGTTCGCGGCCGGTACCGCGGCGGTGATCACCCCGATCGTCGGGTTCAAGGGCGAGGGCTACGAGTTCGCGGTCGGCGGCGGCGCGCCGGGCAAGCACACCCTGGAGCTCCGCGCGCACATGCTGGACATCCAGTACGGGCGCGCGGAGGACCGGCACGGCTGGCTGCGGCGGGTGGTCTGACCACCGGGCCGCCCGTCCCCCGTTTCGCTCTTCTCTACGTCAACCTCATTGACATAGCCTGGCGGGCATGACCGAGCGCGTAGTCCCCGAACCGCAGCGCAGGCGCCGGCGCCCCACCAAGCAGGGCGTCGTCCTCTCCGCCGAGCTGATCGTCGACACCGCGCTGCGCCTCATCGGACAGCACGGCGCCGACGCGCTCACGGTACGGCGACTCGGTGCCGCGCTCGGGGCCGACCCGAGCGCGGTCTACCGCTACTTCCACAGCACCGACGACCTGCTGCTCGCCATCGCCGACGAACTCATCGGCCGCGCCCAGCACGGCTGGCAGCCCACCGGCGACTGGCGGGCGGACCTGCGCGCCATCGGCCTGCGCATCCACGCCGCCTACCAGGCCCACCCCCAAGCCGCCCTGCTCGCCGCCCACCGCACCACCGGCCGGACGCACGAGACCGCCGCCGTCGAAGCCATCCTCGGCGTCCTGCGCACCGCCGGCTTCCCGGACCCGGAGGCCGTCCGCATCTACCACGCCTTCGTCGACCAGAGCCTCGGCTTCGCCGCCCTGGACGCGGCCGCGCTCGCCCTCCCGGCCCTCGCCGCGGCCGCGGACCTGCAGGTCTGGCAGGCCTCCTACGCCCGGCTCGACGCCGCCACCCACCCGCACATCGCCGCCACCGCCGACCTCCTCACCACCGACATGCGCCGCAGCGGATACCCGTACGCCCTGGACCTCCTGCTCGACGCCGCCGAGGCCCGCCTGCGGGCGGCGGGGCACGGGCACCACGACTGACGGCTCCCGCGCGGACGGCGTGCGGACAGCGCGGCGCGACAGCGCGTGGACAGGGCGGCGTGGACAGCGCGTGGACGGGGCGCAGACGCGGCGCGGCAGAGAGCGCCCAGACGCGACGACGCCGGTGGTGAGCCCCCGTGCGCCCACCACCGGCGATCCCCCCGCTCCCCAGGGGGCGTACGACTCAGTCCGCCGCGTACACCAACTCCCCGCCCACGTACGTCCGTTCCACCCGGGCCTGCGCGATCTCCCCGGGCGGCCCGGTGAGGATGTCCCGGTCGAGCACGACCAGGTCGGCGAGCCGCCCGGCCGCCAGCACCCCCGCGTCGTCGTGCCCGTTCACGTACGCGGACCCGGCCGTGTACGCGGCGAGCGCGGAGCCCAGGTCGAGCCGCTGCTCGGGCAGGAAGACCCGTCCGTCGGTGGCTTCGGGCTCCATCCGGTTGACCGCCACGTGCAGGCCCGCGAGCGGGTCCGGGCTGCTCACCGGCCAGTCGCTGCCCGCCGCCAGGGTGGCGCCGGCGCGCTGCAGGGCGCCGAACGGGTACTGCCAGGCGGCCCGTTCGGGCCCGAGGAAGGGGATGGTCAGCTCGTCCATCTGCGGCTCGTGGGCGGCCCAGAGCGGCTGGATGTTGGCGATCGCGCCGAGCCGCGCGAAGCGGGCCAGGTCGTCCGGGTGGACCACCTGGAGGTGGGCGAGGTGGTGGCGGGCGCCGCCCCACCCGTTGGCGGCGCGGGCGGCCTCGACGGCGTCCAGCGCCTCGCGGACGGCGCGGTCGCCGAGGGCGTGGAAGTGGACCTGGAAGCCGAGGGCGTCGAGTTCGGTGACGTACCCGCGCAGCGCGGCCGGATCGACGAAGCTGAGGCCGGAGTTGGCGGTGGCGCAGCCGCAGCCGTCCAGGTACGGGCTGGTCATCGCGGCGGTGAAGTTCTCCGCGATGCCGTCCTGCATGATCTTCACCGAGCCGGCCCGGAACGTGCCGTGGGCGAGGGCGGCGCGGCGTTCGACGAGTTCGGGGATCTGCTCGGCGCCGCGGTCGCGTTCCCACCAGAGCGCGCCGGTGACGCGTGCGGTGAGCGCGCCGGAGCGCGCCGCGGCGAGGTAGGCGTCGGACGGGTCAGGCTGGCCGTTGAACTCGCCGAGCAGCGCGTCCTGCCAGCCGGTGATGCCGAGCGAGTGCAGCAGCCGCTGGGCGCGCAGCAGTCCGTCGAGCCGGTCGGCGGCGGTGGAGGGCGGCACCAGCCGGGCAACCAGGGCGGTGGCGCCCTCCTGGAGCGTGCCGCCCGGGGTGCCGTCGGCCTCGCGCTCGATCCGTCCGTCGGCCGGGCCGGGAGTGTGGCGGTCGAGGCCGGCGAGCTCCAGCGCCCGGGTGTTGGCCCAGGCGCCGTGGTGGTCCCGGTTGGTCAGGTACACCGGCCGGTCGGGGACGACGGAGTCGAGCAGCTGCCGGGTCGGCAGGCCGCCGTCGAAGCTCTCCAACGACCACCCGCTGCCGGTGATCCACTCCTGCCCGGGGTTCGCCTGCGCGTACTCCCGGATCCGCTCCAGGTAGTCGGCGACGCCGACCGTCCCGGTGAGGTCGCAGGCGGCCAGCTCCGAGCCGCCGAACACCGCGTGGATGTGGGCGTCCTGGAACCCGGGCAGCAGCAACTTGCCGGTGAGGTCGACGACTTCGGTCCTCGCACCGATCAACTCCCGCACCTCGTCGTGCCCGACGGCGACGATCCGCTCGCCGACGACCGCCAGGCTGCTCGCCCGGGTGCGGGCGGCGTCACCGGTGTGGACGGGTCCGTGGGTGAAGACCAGGTCGGCCTCGGTCATGGGTGGTGCTCCGTTCTGCTTCTCGTGAATCTCTTCGTGCGGCAAGGCTGTTGGTCCTGCTCCCCGGGCCTCTCCTCAACTCTCCTCCCCCAGGAAGTACGGCGAGCGGCGCCGCCAGCGGGCCCAGGCCGCCGCCGGGAGGCCGGTGACGATCATCAGCGTCACCACGGTGAGCTCGAACCACCCGTTGTCGGCGGACAGTTCGAAGTGGTCGGTGGAGTCGTAGAAGGTCCACGCGAGGTAGCCGCCGACGGCGAGCAGTGCCGCCGCGCCCAGCAGCGGGCCGACCACCGCGCGCAGAGCGTCCACCGGGTCGGTGCGCAGCAGCCCACGGAAGCGGACGGCGGCGGCGATCGCGGTCAGCGCGTAGTAGAGCGCGACGATGACGCCGATCGCGTTGACCGCGGCCGAGATCAGGTCGTTGACGGTCGGGATGGCGATCGAGGCCAGGGCCAGCAGGACGGCGACGCCGGTGATCAGCAGCGTGCCGACGGCGGGCGTGGCATGCCGGGGGTGCAGCCGGGTCCAGACCGGGCCGAGCACCTGGTCGCGCCCCATCGCGTACAGCCCGCGGGCGGTGGGGATCACCGAGGACTGCAGCGAGGCCACCGCGGAGAACACCAGCGCGATCAACGGCAGTGCGGCGAGCGGCTGGCGGGCGAGCGTGGTCCCGAAGTAGGTCAGCCCGTGCGCGCCATTGTCGGCCAACTCCTCCATCGGCAGCACCCGTTGGAAGGCGGTGCCGGCGAGCAGGAACAGCAGCATCATCACCACCAGGGCGATCATGCCGCCCCGGGAGGCGTCGCGCGGGTCGCGCACCTCCTCGCCGACGCTGAACACCGATTCGAAACCCCAGTAGCAGAACACCGCCAGCACCATGCCCTGCGCGACCGCGTCGAAGGAGGGGATGTCGAAGGGATTGAACCACTGCAGCGAGAACGGCTGGTCGCCCGCGAACAGCCCGTACCCGCAGAAGCCGAGCAGCACGGCGTACTCGAACACCAGCAGCGCCTTCTGCAGCCGGGCCGCCAGGTCCAGCCCGCGCACCGCGACCAGCGCGGCGCCGACCAGGACCACCAGTCCGAGCAGGGTGCACTGGACGGTCGAGTCCGCGTCGAGCCGCAGGCCCGCGACGCTGCGCAGGTGCGCCTGGTCGAGCAGTTGGATGATCGAGGAGCCGGTGACGGTCGTGGTGTACGCCATGAACACCACCGTGCCGACGGTGTTCACCCACCCGGTGAGGAAGCCCAGCCAGGGGCTCAGGGTGCGCCCGACCCACCGGTAACTGCTGCCGGCGTCCGGCTCCACGGCGTTCAACCGCCCGTACCCGCCCGCGATCGCGAGCACGGGCAGGAAGGCCAGCAGCA
The DNA here is from genome assembly GCF_055560835.1 of Kitasatospora sp. NPDC023120. Taxonomy (NCBI): domain Bacteria; kingdom Bacillati; phylum Actinomycetota; class Actinomycetes; order Kitasatosporales; family Streptomycetaceae; genus Kitasatospora; species Kitasatospora sp. NPDC023120. The sequence continues at coordinate 152,842 of NZ_JBVHHY010000015.1, forward strand.
TGATCGCCGGCAGGTGCAGACCGACGACCCCGGCCATCAGGCCCAGGCCGATCCCGATGCTGCTGGTGGCGGCCGTACTGGACGCGGCGATCGCCGCGCCGTCCAGCAGGCCGAGGGACTGCCGCATCGCGACGTGGGAGCTGCTCGCGTCCGCTCTCGGACCGCCGCCCGTGTCCTTCACCGTCGATGCCAACGGATCACCGCCTTGGTCGTGGGGGTGCACGTGTGGGGGAGCACGTGTAGGAACCGCGCGCCGGAGGGGAGCCGGCACGGGAGGTGCGAGCCATGAAACCTGTGAGCCACGCAACACGTCAATGCTGTTGTCATAAGGGCTCCGGGGTCCGGGGGCGCCATCGGTGTTCCCGGGAGATACAGGGAACCGCACAGGACCGATGTCGGTGCCCGGAGCCAGAATGGGATCATGCCCTCCCTGGAGACCACGCCGAAGATCCGCGCCCGGATGAGCAAGCAGCGCAGCCACGACACGGGTATCGAGGTCACGCTCCGCAGGACCCTGCACGCGGCCGGGTTCCGCTACCGCGTGCACCGCAAGCCGCTCAAGGGCGTGCGTCGCGAGGCCGACATCCTCTTCGGCCCGGCGCGCGTCGCGGTCTTCGTCGACGGTTGTTTCTGGCATGGCTGCCCCGAGCACGCGACGTGGCCCAAGAACAACGCCGACTTCTGGCGCGAGAAGATCGAGAAGAACCGCGCCCGGGACCTGGACACGGACGCCCGCCTCGCCGAGGCGGGCTGGCTGTCGGTGCGCGTCTGGGAGCACGAGAGCGCCGCTGAGGCGGCCGAGCGCATCGCAGCCCTGCTCGTGGAGCGGCGACCGAGGCGCGGGCTGCGGAGCACGGCGGAAGCAACCACCGAGTACATCACACGTCCCATCGCCGGCTAGACTCTGGCCACATGACCAGCTCGGGCGCCGCCGTTCCATTCCTCGCGAAACCGCACATTTTGGACCTCTTTGCCGGTCCGGGCGGTCTGGACGTCGCCGCGAAGATGCTCGACGTACCCTCGCTCGGGATCGAGTGGGACAAGGACGCCTGTGACACGCGTTACGCGGCCGGGCTCAGGACGTGGCACGCGGATGTCAGCGCGGTCCGCCAGAAGCGCTTCGAGGAGCTCGACGCGGACCTGAACGTATTGGCGGGCGGCCCGCCCTGCCAGACGTACTCGGTGGCCGGCAACGGTGTGGGGCGCAAGGCCCTGGAGAAGGTCAAGAAGCTCATCCACCAATTGGTGGACGGGGCCGGCGAGGACGAGATCGACGAGCAGCTGGAGAAGATAGGTGGCGATCCCCGAACCGCCCTGGTCCTGGAGCCGCTGCGGTACGCGATTAAGGCGCTGGGCTCCCAGAATCGGAACCGGCGGCCGTTCGACGTGATCGTCCTGGAGCAGGTGCCCGCCGTCAAGGCGCTCTGGGAGGTCTACAAGGAAGCCCTGGAGAAGGGCCTGCCCCGGGAGGACGGGACGAGGGTCCGGTACAACGTCGCCGAGGTCAAGACCCTGCACACCGAGGCGTACGGCGTCCCGCAGACCCGCCGCCGCACCATCCTGGTAGCGAGGCTCGACCAGCACGAGGCTCCCGCGATCCCCGCCCCCACCCACCACGTCTTCAACCCGCGCAAGCCGGAGCAAGGCGGTCCCGACGACGCCCAGACGGCACTGCCGGTGGACGGGACCGAGTCGCCGCTCAGGCCATGGGTCGCGATGGGGGAGGTGCTCGCGAACCGGATGCCCCCCTTCGAGATCGTCTCGAACTACGGCAGCGGCGGCGATCCGAAGAACCGCGGAATCCGGACGTACAGGCAACCGTCGTTCACCGTCACCGGGAAGGTCTCGCGCAACGCCGTCCGGCATCCGAACGGCGAGGCGCTTTCCCCGGACCGCCTGCAGATCGACGAGGCGGGCATCCTCCAGACCTTCCCACCCGACTACCCGTGGGACGGCGGCGACCAGTCGCAGCAGGTGGGCAATGCCGTTCCTCCGCTGTTCGGCATGCACGTGCTGGCGGCGGCGCTGGGCAAGCAGCTCCCGCCGGAGGAGGAGCTCCGGAAGAGCTGGGGCCGCCTCGCCACGACCGACCAGAGGTACCGGAAGCTCCGCACCGAGGGTTGCGAGGCTCCGGACGGCTGCGGCGCCAACTGCCCGAAGCCCGAGGATCAGGTCTCCTCCCCGACCTCCGACTCGTCCCGTCCCCGGACCGGCGCGTCGGCGAAGAGGTCGGAGAAGTAGTCCACGAGCGCGCTCACCGACAGCTCCGGCGCGGGTTCCTCGTCGGGGCCGGTAGGCAGCGCGTTCCGTGACACCTGCCGGGCGGTCTCGGCCTCGTCGATCCAGTCGAGCAGCGGCCGGGACTCGCGTTCGACGTCGGGTGCGATCACGTCGTACATCAGCGTCGCCGCGGCGGCGTTGACGGCCCCGGCCAGGGCGTTGAGCTCGCGACCGGTGGTGACCGCCCCCTTGGCCACCAGCCGGACGATCGCCTGCGCGGTGGGTCGGTGGCTGATCACGGACATGCGCAGGACGGTGTTGAGGATGTCCTGGTTGCCGCAGGCCGTGACCACGGGGCCGTAGTCCGCGCCGTCGCGGAAGAGCTCGGCCGCCCACCAGAGCCGGGCGAAGGCCTGCTTGTGGTACGGGCCCCGGAAACGGTCGGCCGGCACTCGGGTCCCCGGTTCCGCCAGGTGCCGCCAGACCACGTAGTCCGGGGCGACCCCGAGCGCGAGGTAGTTCCAGAAGCCGGGGTCGGCCGCCTCCCGGCGGGTGAGCCGCAGCGCCGCGTGGAGGCGCGGGGCGAACCAGGCGTCGGCCTGGGTGGCCTTGAGCCCGTTGTTCCGGCAGTAGGCCATGGCGTCCTCGGCCAGGTCGCGGACGGGCAGCAGTTCCCCGCGCCGGTCGTCGTGCGGGAGCGGCTCGGTGACGTCCTTGAGCCTGATGCTCGGCACGTCCTCGCGACCGGTGAGCAGTCCCTCGGTGAGGAAGTCCGCCGCCTCGGCGTTCGGCAGCAGGGCGAGGCGCTCCGGAAGATAGCTGGGCCGGCCGGTCATGCGTCGTCCCCCTGCGTGAGGCGTTCCAGGTCGTGGATGGTGGTGGAGAGCGTCCGGGGGACGCCGGCCCGGCGGGAGGCGGCAAAGTGGATCCGGGATTGGAGCTCCCCCCACCCGGTGGCGGACGATCCGGTGCGAGCCGCGTGGACCGCTCGCAGGGCGGCTTCCGGATCGCGATCGGAGTACACGTCGGGGAGCATCTCCCGCAGCACCTCACCCTGCCAGCCGTGCGGGAACACCGGGGTGCCGTCCTCCTCGACCTCCAGGTCGCCGACGGCGGAGTGGAAGACGGCCGTCCAGACCTCGGAGCACATCTGGGCGAGCAGGAGTTCCCTGACGGTCTTCTCCGGACCGCTGCCACCGTCGGCGCCGATCAGGTCACCGAGCCCGTCGAAGTCGGAGTTGACGCGCACGGCCGGGAACCGACCGGTGGTGTCGACCAGCCACGGGGAATCCTTGAAGCGCTGGAGCCGGCTCGCTCCGGACCCAAACTTGACCATCTTGACGTCGAGTTCACGGGCGAGCGAGGGCACGGCCTCGATCACGTCGACGAACCACTCCAGGTCGGAGGTGGCGATCACCCGACCCCGTACGTCATCGACGGCGGCCACCACGTGCACCGCGAGCGAGGCCCGGTCTAGGAGGTCGCAGCGGTGCAGGTACAGCTCGGCGGTCCGCTCGCGTCCGTCCTCGGAGATCGCGGAGAACTCCACCGTCGTACGGGTGTTGGTGGCCCGCTCGGTGAGCACGGCGACCGCCTTGACGTTCTGCCAGGGACCGGAAGGGTCGAGGGCCTTGGCCGGGAGGCCGACGGAGAGGCGGATCCGGGCCTGGGTCCAGTCGGGGCGGTCCTCGTCGGGCCCGAGGGCGACGACGCGTTCGACGGTGGAGAGGTACTTGCTCTCCACGTCCTCCCAGGGCTCGCCGTCGGCCTTGAGCTGGGCGCTGTCGACGCGCCAGGAGATGTTTCCGGTGAGACGCCGGTAGGGGTAGACCTTCACGCCTGCTCCCCCTTTCCGCTGCGGAGTTCGACGACGAGTCCGGTCAGTTGGGCCCGGACCGGGTGACGGGAGACGTCGGTGACGCCCCGGAAGACGACCTTGCGACTTCCCGGCGACAGCTGCAGGGCCCCGTCGACGACCTCGCAACCGCTGACGGCGACGAGCTCCTTCCACGGGGCGGCGGGCCGCGGCCCGGAACGCACGTCGAACTTGGCGACCGGCGTGACCGGACGGTCCGTATCCACCCCGGGTGACACCCGCAGGTCGACGGTGACCGACCAGGCTCCCGTCTCGTCGATCGATGCGTCCACGTTGTCCAGTTCGGGCAAGGCCGCGGCCACCGCGGGACGCGCCTTCTTCGGGCCGCCGCCGCCCACCTTGAGCCGGCCGGCGATCTTGGCCTCGCCCCCGTTGCGGCGCTTGGCCTTGGGCACGGCGACGAGGTCGCGAACAGCCGCGTTCGCCGCGCTGGTCAGGAGGGCGATGCGCCGGTGGGCGGAGGGCGAGTAGGACAGGCGCAGCTCCTCCGTCTGACCCCACTTGTTGTGCTCCGGGGGCTCAGAGGCACGGAGGAACTCCTCGGCGGCCTCGGCTCCCGGCGCGTCCGGACCCGCCGCGCGGCCGGTGAGGAGGATGGCCTGGAAGGGGTTGGTGCCGACCGGGAGGTTGGTGACGGCGGCGTCCTTGACGGTCATGCGGTTGCCCCGCATCGAGACCAACCGATTGGGGCGGCCGTCGGCGTCCTCGGCATCGGTGACCAGGACCACCGCCTCGTGCGGTACGCCGCCGCGCACCTGACCGCCGTGGAGGGGCACGTTGAGCAGGACGTCGGCTCGTGCGACCTGGCCGGGGCCGGTGAGCCGCTCGACGGTGGTCCCCTCCAGGAAGGCCCGCAGGGCGCGGGTGCGGGAGGGCTGGGCGACGGCCGGATCCACGTGCTCCTCGGGGATCAGCACCTCGCCGTTGCGGTACGTGCGGACGGACGCCTCCAGGTGCGGCTTGTGGTCGCCGCCGCCGGTCATCGCCGCCCAGAAGTTGCGGCCGAGCGCGTCCACGAGCCGGGCGTGCATGCGGTGGACGGAGTCGTCGTCCTCGGTGGTCTCCTCCTCGTCCACGGTGCCGCTGACGGGCAGCAGGCTGGCCACGTCGTGGGCGCCGACGATGAGGAACGAGGTGCCGGGAGCCGCGCTCTCGCGGGTGAGGTGGAGGTTCTCGACGGTCTCCTCGTCGGCCCACCATGAACGGACCACCTCCCCCGCCTCGGTGGTCGGGTCCGGACGTCCGAACCACGCGGGACCGGCGCACGCCCGGCCTTCGACCTCGCGCCAGGGCAGGTCGAGCCGGCCGATGAGGCGCCGCTCGGTGCGGCCCTCGTAGGGTACGGAGAGGGTGGAGTTGATCAGCACCAGGCCGAGTCGGCTGGTGGCCCAGAGGGTGGCCTTGCCCAGTCCGTAGGAGCCACCCGCGCCGAGGTCCCGCTTGTGGCTGTCGAGTTGACGACGCACGACGGCGGCGAAGAGACCGTCCTCGTAGTCGCCGCCGGTCAGGCCGGTGGCGTTGTAGTCGTCGACCCGGAGGAGCACCAGGCGGTCGTGTTGGTACATGTCGCGCAGTCCGGCCGCGATCGTGCGCGAGACCTTGCTCTGCTTCCCGCCGACGGCGGTGAGCGCCTCGTAGTGCGGGCGCAGCTTCTCCCAGTGGACGGCCTCGCGGAATCGGGCGAGGGCCTCGCCGGTGAGTTCGTGCAGGGTGAAACGGACCCGGACGGGCTCGAGGGCGTCGATGCGCGCGTCGAGGCTGTTCTGGGTGGCTTCGCGCGCGAGCGCCGAGACGTCGGCCTCGAAGGCGAACGCGGCGGCGTTGCCGTACTCGCGACCGCCGTCGGCGTGGGCCGGTCGGTGGTACCACTGGACGGGCAAACCGAGTTGGGCGTCCGAGCTGCGGGTGTGGATGGTCTCCAGATCGGTCTTGAGGACCTCGGCGATGCGCCGGATGGTCTCGTCCCGAGGTACGGAGCGGCCGACGATCCAGGCCGAGACGGCCGCCCGGGTCACGTCCAGCTCCAGCGCGAGATCGGTCTGGCTCTTCCCTGCGTTCTTGAGCTGGCGCGCCAGCCAGGGGCCGAAGTCCTCAGCCGCCTTCACGTCCCACCTGCTTCCGCATGGCTTGTTTCACGAGGTGAGAGCCACGCTACCCCATCACTGTTGACAGCGACACCCCATTGTCAACCGGCCTTTGACAGATAGTTCGCTCGTCGGAGGAAGACGTCGTCGGCAATCGAAAAACGATACCCGGAGGCCCGTTGAATTCGCCCGATTTCATACCGGCAGTGCGGTTCGATCTTATGCGGGCTTTCCACCGCTTCCCGTTGCGCGAACGCCGGGAGGCGTGATTGACTCCTCGTCAGCTTCATCCGGCAGTGGCCGAGAGCATGTCAAGGCACGTTCCATTCGCCTTTCTCGAATCCTTCATGGATTTTCCCGGCTCATTCCCTCGCACCACCTCGCACCATTCCATCGTGCACCTCTCCACGAAGTGAAAGCGCAGGTACCTCGGTGTCCCCGCAGAATTCCGCGATCCACCGCAGCTGACGGCGCCGCCGTCTCCCGAGTCGTCCGCTCCTCCCTCCCGCACCCGAAGTGGAACCATTCGTGGCCGATCCGCAGTCCCCGGTGATCCGTACCGTCGTCGAACAGTCCCTCCGCGTCCTGGAGACCTACGGTATCGACCCGGGTCTGATCCCCGAACACGCCAACGGCGAACGTCGCATCACCCAGGGGGGATACGGCGACCGGCAGCTCTTCGAGCTCGTCCAGAACGCGGCCGACGAGCTGCGCGGTGAGCCCGGCGGCCGGATCCACGTCGTCCTCACCGGCACCCACCTGTACTGCGCGAACCAGGGCGACCCGGTGACTCCCGAGGGCGCCGAGACCATCCTGCGCATGAGTATGTCCCGCAAGCGCGGCGGGCAGATCGGCCGGTTCGGTGTGGGGGTGAAGTCGGTCCTGGTGGTGACCGACACACCCGAATTCTTCAGCCACGGCGGCAGTTTCGGCTTCGACCGGGCCTGGTCGTACGAGCTGATCCGCAACGTCCCCGGTGTGCGCGAGCGGCTCGGCGACGGCTTCGAGGCGCCCGTGCTGCGGATGGCCCGCGAGCTGGACATGGCGGCCGAGCGCCTCCGGGACCGGGTGCTGGACGAACTGCTGGAGTGGGCCACGACGGTGGTCCGCCTGCCGCTGCTCCCCGGCGCCGCGGACCGGCTGGGCAAGGACATGCACGGCCACCAGGGCATGGCCGGGCACGACACCCGCGAGGAGTTCCCCTCCGGCTTCCACCTGTTCTCCCCGCACGTGGGCCAGGTGGTCCTGGAGGACCGCCGGCCCCGCCCGATCGTGCGCCGCTCCCTCCGGTCCGAGCGGGACGGCAACCTGCACACGATCCAGGAGGAGCGCGTCGGCAAGGCGTCGGCGACCTCTCAGTGGCGGGTCTTTTCTGTCGCCCACGAGCCGACCGAGGCCGCCCGCCGCGACGCCGGTGAGCTGCACGACCGGGTCTCCATCGACGTGGCCTGGGCGGTTCCGGCCTACCGCGCCGACGAGAAGACCGGTGTGTTCAGCGCGGCCGACGCCCGAGGCCGCGGCAGGTTCTGGTCCTTCTTCCCGACCAAGTACGAGATGACCCTCAGCGGCATCCTGAACGGTGCCTGGAAGACCAACGAGGACCGCCAGAACCTGCTCGACTCCTCGCCGTTCAACGTCGAGATGATCCGGGTCGCGGCCAGGCTGGTGGTCGAGTCGCTGCCCGAGCTCGCCCCGGCGGAGGACCCCGGCGCCTACCTCCCGCTGCTGCCCGGTCGCAGCAAGGGCGTGGAGACCATCAGTTGGGCCGACCGCCTGCTCACCGAGCAGATCTGGGCCGCCGCCGCAGTGTGCCCGTCGCTGCCGGACCAGGACGGCGTGCTGCGCACGCCCCGTGACCTGAACATCCATCCGGACCTGGGGAAGGACGGCACCGCGGTCAACCGCTGGCTTCGGACCTGGCACGCGTACGCCGGCCGCCCCCGGGACTGGGTGCACCCCTCGGTCGAGGTCACGGACCTGCGGGCGGGCAAGGTCCAGCACATCCTGGCCGCCGCCGGGCGGCAGCGTGCCTCGGTCGTCGCGTGGCTGGAGGCGCTGGTGTCCGACGGCACGGCGGAGGCCTCGGCGGCTGCCATCCGGATCGTCGCCGACATGATCGTTTGGAACGCCGCCTGTGCTGCCGAGGCCCGCAAGGCCAGGATCGTGCTCACCGAGGAGCACGGGCTGGTTGCCCCGCTGGGCAGCGTGGTGTACCGGCGCACCGAGGAGGACGGCCTGCGGGAGTCGCTGGTCTACGTCGACCGCGCCCTGTCCGACGACCTGTCGCTCTCCTCCGCCCTCACCACCCTCGGCATCCAGGAGGCCGACGTCCGGGGACGCTTCGTGAGCGTCCTCGACCAGGGCTTCGACTCCTACGGCACGCAGGAGTGGACCCGCTTCTGGGAGCTCTTCCACCGGGCGGGTGCGTCGTTGGTGGGCCACGAGGTGACCACGCGGGTGCCGGCGCCGGCAGACGCCCTGATGGTGCGGACCGAGGACGGCCGCTTCCACCTCGTGCGCGACTGCATGCTGCCCGGCCCCGTCGTCACCGCGGAGAGCGACCCCGGGATCGCCGTGGACATGCGCTTCCACTCCGACGACACGGGCTTCTTCCGCGAGTTGGGCCTGAGGGACCGCCCGACCCCCGGTCACCGGCCGGAGGACGAGCCCTGGTTCGAGGAGTACCGGGAGGCGATGCACAAGGCGTACTGCCGCAAGCTCGACGACCGGGCGAGCCGGCCCACCCTCGCCAGGACCAGGATCGACGGCTCTCCCGTCGGGGGGCCGCTGCACCTGCTGCCCCGGCTATCGGAGGAGGCCCGCGCGGCCTTCCTCCAGGCCCTGCCCGAGGACGCGCTGGTCGAGAGCTGGACGCTGCAGATCGGGGCGCAGGCCAACACGCGCCAGTCCGTGTCGTCCCCGATCCGCTGGATGCTCACCCGGCACGGTCGGGTGCGGACCTCCCAGGGCCTCAAGCTCCTCAAGGAAGCCGTGGGGCCCCAGCTCGACGCGTACCGTGACGTGCTCCCGGTGGCGTCGGTCAGTACGGAGAAGGCGCGCAAGCTGGGACTCGCGGGCAACGTCGAGAAGGTCCGCCCGCAGCAGTGGGAGCAGCTCCTGGAGAAGCTGCAGGAGAGCGAGGACGACGCGTTCGTCGGCTCCACCTACGCCCTGCTGACCAGGCTGGAGATCGACTTCCCCGAGGACTCGCTGACGCGCTGCCGGGTCGGCGGCGCCTGGGACACCCGGGAGGACGGCGAGATCGCCGTGGCCGCGGACCCGGAGGAGTACCGCTCGCTGCAGGCCGAACGGGTGCCCGCGCTGCTGATGCCGGACCGGGAGTCCGCCGACCTCATGGTCGAGCGGTGGGGCATGCTGCGCCACGACGACGTCGTCAGCCGGGAGACCCGGCACGAGTCGAGTGTGGAGCCGGTCCCGCTGGTCGAGGAGTTCCCGACGCTGCGCCAGAGGATGGGCAGCTCCGTCGCCACCTACTCCCTCCTGCGCTGTTCCACCTTGGAGGAGGTCGTCCGCACCCCGCACGGCGCGCGGGCGAAGTCCCTGGAGAGCGCCCGCCAGGGCAATGTGATCAAGGTTCTGGACTCGCTGGACCGGCTCGGCACGCTCCGGGCCGTGGACCGTGAGCTGGGTCAGCGGATGGGAGAGGCCGGCTGCCGGGCGGTCCTGGACGCCCAGGACCGCCAGGAGCAGGACGAGAAGGTGCGGTCCGCGGTGAAGGCGATCCGCGAGGCCTCGGACGTGACGGCCAAGCTGGAGCTGCTGATCGGCGCGGAGTCCCTGCGCGACCGGCTCCCCGCCGGGCTGATGGACGCCGAGCGCCAGGAGTTGGACGGGCAGGAGCCCACCGGCCGTCGGATCGCCCAGATGGCGTTCAACGCGCACGGCGACGCCGTGCTCAAGACCCACGCGCGTGACATCCAGGAGCGCTTCCCGAACGCCCCGTCGTCCTACACCGGGACCTCGGCGGCGGTGTCCTTCGTCGCCGAACTAGGCCTGCCCGCGCCCTTCGCCGGCTACCGCGCCCCGACCCTCGAACAGAGCCTGACCGTGGAGGGCCCCCGGGACTTCCCCCGCCTGCACGAGTACCAGGAGCGACTCGCCCTCAACATCTTCGAGATGTTGGACCGGTTCACCCCGCAACGCGCCATGTTGTCGCTGCCCACCGGCGCCGGCAAGACGCGGGTGACCGCCGAGGCGGTCATCCGCTGGGTCAAGCAGATCGGCACTCTCAAGGGCCCGATCCTGTGGATCGCCCAGACCGAGGAGCTGTGCGAACAGGCCGTACAGAGCTGGCAGTTCGTCTGGAGCAGGGCGGGCGCGCAGGACCGGCTGACGATCAACCGGCTGTGGACCTCGAACGAGGCGGCCCCGGTCACCGACGGGCCGCAGCTCGTCGTGGCCACCGACGCCAAACTGCGGGTGTGCCTGGACACCGACCGGTACGCCTGGCTGCGGGAGGCCACGCTGGTCGTGGTCGACGAGGCGCACGTGGCGACCAGCCCCAGCTACACCGAGATCCTCAGCCTTCTCGGCCTGACCCAGCACCGGACCGAGCGGCATCTGCTCGGCCTCACCGCCACCCCGTTCCGCCCCGACGTGGATGAGACCCGCCGTCTGGTCAACAGGTTCGGCGCGCGCCGCCTGGACGAGGGCGTCTTCCCCTCCGGCAACGCCTACGGACACCTCCAGGAACTGGGCGTGCTGGCGCGGGTCGAGCACAAGGAACTGACCGGCGGCACCATCGAGTTGTCCCGCCAGGAGCGGGAGAGCGCCGAGCAGTTCAGTCTGCTGTCCAAGGCCGCCGAACAGCGCCTCGCCGACGACCACGACCGCAGCCGTCGCATCGTCGCGGAGATCGCGGCGATGGACGGAAACTGGCCGGTGCTGGTGTTCGCGACCTCGGTGGAACACGCCAAGTACCTGGCGGCCCGACTGAAGGACCACGGGATCTCCGCGTCCTCGGTGGACTCCACCACCTCCGACAACGACCGCCGGGCCAGGATCCGGGAGTTCCGCGACGGCAGGGTTCGGGTGCTCACCAACTACGGCGTCCTCACCCAGGGTTTCGACGCCCCGGCCACCCGCGCGGTGGTCGTCGCCCGGCCCGTCTACAGCCCGAACGTGTACCAGCAGATGATCGGGCGCGGTCTGCGCGGCCCCCGCAACGGCGGCAAGGACACCTGCCTCATCCTCAACGTCCGGGACAACATCCGGAACTTCGACACCGCCCTCGCTTTCACCCGGTTCGAGCACCTGTGGAGCGCCCGGTGATCCTCTCCGCCGAGGACGGCCCCGTCCTCACGACCGAACAGCAGGCCGTCGTGGACCTGCCGTGGGACACCCGCCTCCTGGTCACCGCCGGGGCAGGGTCCGGCAAGACCCACACGCTGGTGCGCCGCATGGACGCGCTCATCGGTCACACCGACCCGGAGGAGGCGCTGGAAGCCTCCGAGCTGCTGGTCCTCAGCTTCTCCCGGGCCGCGGTCCGCGAGTTGCGGGACCGGATCGCCCGGCACGGTGAGCACGCGCGGCGGGTACGGGTGCAGACCTTCGACTCCTGGGCGTACTCCCTGCTGCGACAGGCGTACCCGGACGGGGATTGGTCGGCGCTCTCCTTCGACGAGCGCATCCGGGCGGCCACCGACGCGATCGAGAAGGGTGCGCTGGAGTCCCTGGAGTCCGGCCCGCCCACGCACGTGATCGTCGACGAGGTGCAGGACCTGGTGGGCGCACGCCGGGAGCTGGTGGAGTCGCTGCTCGACCGGCTCCAGGACTCCTGCGGGTTCACCCTGGTCGGCGACCCCGCCCAGGCGATCTACGACTTCCAGATCGAGGACCCGGAGGAGTACGCGGATCGCGCCGACCTCTTCCTCCGCTGGGTGCGGATCTCCTACGCCGACGACCTGGTGGAGCTGCACCTGAGCCGGAACTTCCGGGCCGTCACCCCCGAGGCGCGCGCCGCGCTCCCGCTCGGTCCCGCCGTGCAAGGCATCGGCAGCGCCACCGAGGGCGCGGACGCGGCGGCCGAACGGCTCCACGGGGAGCTGCGCGAGCTGCTGCTCGACGCCCCGGACCTGGGCCCGCTCTCGGACTCGTTCACCCTGGACTCGCTGCGGTCCTTCCCCGGTACCTGCGCGATCCTGTGCCGGGACAACCGGCAGGCCCTGGTCGTCTCGGAACTGCTGCACACCCAGGCGGTCCCGCACGCCCTGCGTCGCTCGCTGCAGGACCGACCCGTGCCGTACTGGGTCGCCGAGGTGCTGCGTCGCACCCGGGCCGCCGTACTCACCGAGGAGCGGCTGCGCGAGGTGCTCGCCGGGACACCGCTGCCCGAAGGCACCGACCTCGACCGGATCGGACGGTCCCTGCGGGTGGCGGCGCGCGGCACCGGTCGGGGCACGCTCGACGTGGCGCGGCTGCGCGCACTGGTCGCGGAGCGCCGGTTCCCCGACGAACTGGCCGATCCGGAGCCGGCCCGGCTGGTCGTGTCCACGGTGCACCGCGCCAAGGGCCTGGAGTTCGACCGGGTGGTACTGCTCACCCCGCCGACCGTGGCCGAGCTCCGGCGCCGCACCGAGGACCTCGACGTCCCCGCCGAGGCTCGCGCGCTCTACGTGGCGATGACCCGGGCACGGGAGGACCTGTACCGGATCAGCCCGCCGGACACGGCGACGGTGCTCCGGCACAAGCCGACCGGCCGCTGGTATCGCGGGGTTCCGAACCCGAGCCACCGGTGGCGCCGCGACGGTGTCGAGGTGCGGTCCGGTGACGTGGACGCCGTGGAGCCCGCCGGCGCCCCGACGGACGCTCCCGGTGCCCAGGCGTACCTGCTGGAGCGGGTACGGCCGGGGGACGCGGTGACGTTCCGGCTGCGCGACGCCCTCCCGATGGGCCCCGAGCAGAGCCCCCGGTACGCGCTGCTGCACGGGGGACGGGAGATCGGCGACGCCTCCGAGTCCTTCCGGAGCCAGCTGCACTCCGTCCTGAAGATGGGCACGACCTGGGAGGTCCGGTGGCCCGAGGAGATCACCGGGCTGCGGGTCGACTGCCTGGAGTCGGTGGCGGGCAGCCCGGCCGCCGGGACCAACGCGGGCCTGGGTGACCACGGGGTGTGGATCGCCCCACGCATCAGCGGAATCGGACGGTTCCGGCACGCCGCCGGAACCGAGGAGGAGCAGGAATGACCATCCACGCAGGGCCGCACGCCGGGCACTACGAGGTCCGTGAGGACCTGGTCGCCCGGCTCCGCCGGGAGCTGCTGGGCCCCGACTTCGACGCCTCCGTCGAGGATCGCGCCGAAGTCCTGGACCAGGACGCCCCGATCACCCGGTACCCCGTCGGTGTGCTCTACCCCCGTCCGGCGAACGCAGAGGCCGGCCTCCGTCTCCAGGAGGACGCCGCCGAGGAGGACGGTCTGGACGAGGAGCCCGTGACCGGGGCGGACAGCCTCGACGAGTCCGGGGCCGCCGTCGATCGCCCCAACACCGGCGACCGCCGCCCGTCCAGCGTCGGCCTGACCTTCGCGGTCCGCCTCGCCGAGTGCCGGGAGATCGTGGTCTCGGCCCGCGCGGCCGTGTACGAGCCGGAGGATGCCGAGGGACGCAAGGTCTCGGCCCGGCGCAGCGAGGCCCGCACCACGTCCGACCAGCGGGAACGGTGGCGGCGGGTGGAACTGGATCTGCCGGACACCACGGTCGACGTCCGGCACCCAGGCCGCGGCGCCTCGCGCGACCTGATCGACGGGACGGTGCGCCTGGAGGTGCACGTCCGCCGCCCGTCCCCGGAGACCGGCACGGTCACCGTCACGGTCACCCTGGTCAACATCCAGAAGGTGGGCGAGCGGGAACTGCAGGACGCGTTCGCCCTCTTCCAGACCGGGTTGACGGTCCGCGCCGCCGACGGGTCGAGCGCGTTCGTGGAACGCCCCGCCCCCTCGTCCGCCGTCGATCCCGAACTGGAGACCAGCCGGCTGCTGCACCGGCACGCCCCCACCTTCGCCGCCGGCCATGGCTGCGCGGCGGTGTGGGACTGGACCCCGTCCCCGATCGGCGTGACCGAGGTGGAGCCAGCGGGCGTGCCCGAGGTGCGCACCGAGTTCGTGCCCACGCACGAAGTGCTGCTCACGGATTCCAACCGGACGATCGACGCCAAGGCCCTCACCATGCTCGGCCTCGCCGAGGCCGGCGACACCGAGGTGATCGCCGCCCTGGAAGGTCTGGCCGCGGGCTACGAACGATGGATCGAACGGAAGCGGGACGAGGCCGCCGCGCTCGCCGGCACCTCGTACGAGCAGGCCGCGTCCGACCAGGTCGACGCCTGCGCCGAGGCCCTGGAGCGGATCCGGGAGGGCATCACGCTGCTGCGCGACAAGCCCGACCTGATGTGGGCGTTCCGCCTGGCCAACCGGGCGATGGCGACCCAGCGGGCGCGGGCCGCCTGGGTCAAGGACGGCCGACGTGGCGAGCCGGACCCGGCCTCCGCGTGCTGGCGCCCGTTCCAGATCGCCTTCATACTGCTGTGCCTGGCCGGGGTGGACGACCCGGAGCACCCCGACCGGGGCGTGTCCGACCTGCTGTGGTTCCCCACCGGTGGTGGCAAGACCGAGGCGTACCTGGGCCTGATCGCGTTGACCACCTTCCTGCGCCGAAAGCGGCTCGGACCGGCCGGGGGCGGCGTCACCGTCCTGATGCGCTACACGCTGCGCCTCCTGACCCTCCAGCAGTTCGAGCGTGCCGCGATCCTGATCTGCGCCATGGAGCGGATGCGCCTGGACAACCCCGAGGAGCTGGGCCACGAGGAGATCTCCATCGGTATGTGGGTGGGACGTTCCGCCACCCCGAACACCCTCGAGGTGGCCTCCCGGCAGCTCGGCGCCGCACGCTCCGGTCGTGTGCTCCAGACGGAGAACCCCGTCCAGCTGCACGCCTGCCCGTGGTGCGGGACCGCCCTCGACGCCCACCACTACGCGGTGGACGAGGAGGCCGAGCGGATGGACGTACGCTGCCCCGGCACGGACTGCGCGTTCTCCGACGGGCTGCCCGTGCACCTGGTCGACCAGGCCGTGTACGCAGCCCGACCCACCCTGGTGATCGCCACCGTCGACAAGTTCGCCTCCATGCCGTGGCGCGCGCAGACCGCCGCCCTCTTCAACCGGGACGCGCAGGACTCCACTCCTCCCCCGGAGTTGATCGTCCAGGACGAGCTGCACTTGATCTCCGGTCCCCTGGGCACCCTCACCGGCCTATACGAGACGGCCGTCGACGTGCTCGCCGACCGCCCCAAGGTGATCGCCTCCACCGCGACCATCCGCCGGGCCGCCGACCAGGGCAGGGCCCTGTTCTCCCGCGAGGTGCGGCAGTTCCCGCCCGCCGGTCTGGACGCCCGCGATTCCTGGTTCGCCGTGGAGACCCCCGCGGGCGAGAAGGCCTCCCGCCGCTACGTGGGCCTGCTCGCCCCGGGCACCAGCCAGTCCACCCTGCTGATCCGCACCTACGCCACGCTGCTCCACCGGGCGATGCGCGCCGACACCTCGGAACAGGTGCGCGACGCGTACTGGACGCTGGTCGGCTACTTCAACAGCCTGCGGCTGCTGTCCGCCGCCGAACTCCAGGTCCACGACGACGTCGTGGCCTACCTGGACCACCTCGCCGAGCGCGACGGGTGCGCGCCGCGCCCGGTGGGCAACTACTCCGAGCTGACCAGCCGGGTCGACGCCAGCGACATCCCGGCCCGTCTGAAGCAGATCGAGCGCAGGCTGACGGACGGTGACACGGCGGACGTGGTGGACGTGCTCCTCGCCACGAACATGATCGCCGTCGGTGTCGACGTGGACCGGCTCGGTCTGATGGCCGTCATGGGCCAGCCGCAGACCACCGCCGAGTACATCCAGGCCACCAGCCGGGTGGGCCGCGCCCACCCCGGTCTGGTCGCGGTGATGCTCAACGCCGGCCGTTCCCGGGACCGTTCGCACTACGAGAACTTCCAGCACTTCCACTCCGCGCTCTACCGCGAGGTCGAGTCCACCTCGGTGACGCCGTTCTCGGCCCGCGCGCGCGACCGCGGTCTGCACGCGGTGATCGTCGCCCTGGCCCGTCTCCTGATCCCGGCGGCCCGCCGGAACGAGGACGCCGGAAGGATCCACCTGTTCCGGAACGAGCTGCGGAAGACGATCCTCCCGCTGATCCTCGACCGGGTCGCGAACGTCTCCCCAGAGGAAGTCGCCCACGTCGAGGCGGCCTTCGACGAGTTCGTCGACTGGTGGTACGACGAGGCCGAGGCGCACGGCGGCCTGTACTACGAACCGAAGCGCGGACGTTCAGTCCCCTCGCTGCTCAAGCCCTACAACGACGCCCTGGAGGACGTCGAGGCGCGGGAGACCCTGTGGTCCCTCCGCGACGTCGACGCCGAGTCCGTCCTGTTCATGGAGGCATCCCGATGACCCCGCCCCCGTCCCGCCGTCGGCGCGGCACCACCGGCTCCGCCGCACCGGCCCGTACCCTGCCCCGTCGCGGCGCGGTCCGTCGGGCCCAGGCCATCACCACCTACGGCGTGGGTTCGTTGGTCGCCGTGGAGCAGGAGTCCTTCATCGTCTCGGGCATCGACGGCGCGGCGGAGCAGTGGCCGCGCGACGAGGCCCCGGTGATCCGCGAGCCCCGACTGGCCCGGGTGCTGGACGTGAAGCACTTCCGTCTCCCGCCCGCCTCCGGGGATGACAGCAGGGACGGCCTCCGGGTACGCCGCTTCCCGCTGTGGCACCACTGCCCCGAGTGCCACGCACTGGACCACGTACGGCAGTTCAACTCGCCGCCCGGGAAGAACGAGTGCGCCGAGTGCACCGAGCCCCTGGTGCCCTCGCGTTTCGTGGTCGCCTGCGAGGACGGACACATCGCCGACTTCCCGTACTGGAAGTGGCTGCACCGGGGCCGACGCGGCGAGGCCGGGTTCTGCGGCGGCCGGATGAGCCTGCACTCCTCCGGCCGCACCTCCTCGCTCCGCTCGGTGCTGCTCTCCTGCTCCTGCGGGGTTCCGGAAGTGTCCATGGAGGGGGCGTTCCGACGCGGTGTCCTCAGGGAACTGGACATCCGCTGCGAAGGCAAGCGCCCCTGGCTGAAGGACGCCCAGGACCTCCCCTGCAAGCAGCCCCCCCGTACCCTCCAGCGCGGTTCCTCCTCCGTCTGGCAGCCGGTGCTCCGCTCGGCCCTGTCCATCCCGCCGTGGAGCGACACCCGCGTGCACGCTTTGGACAAGCACTGGGACAAGCTCCGCGGCTGCTCCGACCTCGCCGAGGTCGAGATCCATCTGAAGTACATCTTCGACGGGTCCCCCTCCCCGATGAGTCCCCAGCAGGTGCTCGACCTGATCGCCGCGATGGAGGCCGAGGACTCGACCGGAGAGAACGGTCCCGACCTCGATCAGGAGAAGCGCTACCGGGCCCTGCGCGACCTGGAGTACCAGCGTCTGTGCGCCGGCAACCCGGAGGAATCCGGTCACCACACCGAGCAGTTCGTCTGCGAGCCGCCCGTCGGCAACGGGAAGCCGCTGACCGGCCTGGGCCTGCTCTCCCCGATGCTGGTGAAGAAGCTCCGGGAGGTCCGTGCCCTCAAGGCCTTCACCCGCGTCATCGATCCCGAGACCTCCTCCGAGGGACACGAGGCGCAGCTGTCCCTCGCGCCCACCGACTGGCTGCCCGCCATGGAGGTCCACGGCGAGGGGGTGTTCCTCCGGTTCGACGAGGAGAGGATCGACGCCTGGGCCGAGCTGCCCGCCGTCGCCGACCGCGTGGCGCGCATCCGGCACCGCCACCAGCGGGTGCTCACCGAGCGGGCGTCCGACCCCACCCGGGTCCCGGTCTCCCCGGCCACCCCGCGCATGGCCCTGCTGCACACCTTCGCGCACGTGATGATCAACGAGTGGAGTCTGGACTCAGGCTACCCTGCCGCATCGCTGCGCGAACGGATCTACTCGGGCGACGAGATGGCCGGCGTGTTGATCTACACGGCCACCAGCGACTCGGCCGGGAGCCTCGGTGGCCTGGTCGCCCAGGGCGAGATCGACCGGCTCGCCCAGGCCGTGCGCTCGGCCGTCCGGCGTGCCGAGTGGTGCTCCGCCGACCCGCTCTGCATCGAGACCGAGATCTCCGGCGCGGGCGGCACCAACCTGGCCGCCTGTCATGCCTGCGTGATGCTGCCGGAGACCAGCTGCGAGCACAACAACGGCCTGCTCGACCGGGCCCTGCTCGTCGGCACCCCGGAGGACCCGTCGATCGGCTTCCTCTCGCACCTGCTGACCCACTGAGCACCGTGCGGTGAACCGGGGCGGACGACACCTGCCGTGCCGTCCGCCCCCGTGTCACGCTCTGCGGGCGATTCGGATCACCACCGGTCCGGCGATGCGGGCCCGGCGTGGCCCAGCGCCGCCCGTATCGCGAGCCCGAAGGCCCGGGCCACCGGGGGCGGCGAGGCGTGGCCCACCTGCCGGTATCGATTGGTCTTTCCGCCGGCGAAGGACCAGTCCTCGGGGAAGCCCTGCAACCGGGCCGCCTGCTCGACGGTCAGCTTCACCGTCTCCGTGCCGTCCGGAGACGGGTCCCAGGGGTCGTCGGGCCCGGGGACGTCATCGCCGACGGTTCCGCCGTTGACCCGCATGCGGGCCCAGGACCGCTTCGACCCGGTCGGACCCAGATCCGGCCCCCCACGGTTCCAGGAACCTCCGACCAGGGTCGGGGCGACCTCGTCGGCCTGAGCGGCCCAGGCGTCGGCGTGCGGCCATCCGCGGCCGGCCATCGAGGCGCGCAGCGCCTGACCTACCGTCAGCGGCGGCTGGGCGTCCCGCGCCGGGGGCACGAAGTCGCGCATGGAGTGCCCCTTCAGCGCCACCAGGATCCCCTGCTTGCGGTCCTGGGGGACGCCGTGCCACATCGCGTTGACGACGAACCACTCGTACTCGTACCCGAGATGGTCGAGCTCCGCCTCGACCTGCGAGCGGATGGGTTCGTACGCGGGCTTGGCGGCCAGCTCGGAGACGTTCTCGATGAGCAGCGCACGTGGTTGCACACCGTGCAGGAGCATGACGGTCGCGTCGAGCAGTCGGAGTTCCTCGTCGCTGTCCTCGCGCCTCACTGCGGCGCTCGCCTTCACCCGGGGTAGACCTGCCGCCACGAGGTCCACGTCGTAGACCTCCCGGTGCTCCTCCGGATCGAAGTCGAGGAGGTCGGACTCCAGGACCTTCCAGTCCGGGCGGTTCAGCCGCAGCGTCTCGCAGGCCACCGGGCGGTTGTCCAGGAGCAACACCGGATCGAACCCGGCCTGCTCGAGGCCGAGCGCGAGGCCGCCCGCCCCGGCGCACACGGCGAGACAGCTCAGGCGTTCGGTTCGGGATTCTTCCATGATCACCATTTGTGCTCGTCGGGAACTCGGCGCAGGTCGACGCCCCGAGTCGTCGATGATCGCATCTCCCTTGGGCGAAGTCGATGGTCAGGGTACGCACGGATCGAGCCGGAAAGGCCGCGCCGACCGCCACTGGGGCGGTCGGCGCGGCCTGGTCGGGTGGGGCTGCGGTCAGTCCTGGTAGTACTCCATGCCCAGGTGGGTGATCTGCTCCTCGCCCATCAGCCAGCGCAGGGTGTTCTTCAGCTTGGTCTGCTGGATGAAGAGGTCGTGCTCGGGGTAGACGCTGGGGGCGTGCTGGGGGCTCTTGAAGTAGAAGGAGAGCCATTCCTGGATGCCGTTGAGGCCGGCGCGGTGGGCCAGGTCCATGAAGAGCACCAGGTCGAGTGCCAGGGGTGCGGCCAGGATCGAGTCGCGGCAGAGGAAGTTGACCTTGATCTGCATCGGGTAGCCGAGCCAACCCGAGATGTCGATGTTGTCCCAGCCCTCCTTGTTGTCGCCGCGGGGCGGGTAGTAGTTGATCCGCACCTTGTGGTGGAAGTCGCCGTAGAGCTCGGGGTAGAGGCCCGGCTGCAGGATGTGCTCCAGCACGCCCAGCTTGGTGACCTCCTTGCTGCGGAAGCTGTCCGGGTCCTCCAGCACCTCGCCGTCGCGGTTGCCGAGGATGTTGGTGGAGTACCACCCCTGGAGCCCCAGCATGCGGGCCTTCAGCATCGGCGCCAGCACGGTCTTCAGCAGGGTCTGGCCCGACTTGAAGTCCTTGCCGCTGATCGGCACGCCGGTCTCGTGGGCGAGCTCGGTGATCGCCGGGACGTCGGTGGTGAGGTTGGGCGCGCCGTTGATGAAGGGCACGCCCTCCTTGAGGGCCGCGTAGGCGTAGATCATCGAGGGCGGGACGCTCTCGTCGTTCGCGTCCAGCGCGGCCTCGAGCGCGGCGAGGGTCTCGTGGGCGGGGCCGGGCTCGATGAAGATCTCGGTGGAGGCGCACCAGATGACGACCAGCCGGTCGCAGTCGTTCGCCGCCTTGAAGTCGCGGATGTCCTTGCGGACGGCCTCGGCGAGCTCCCGCTTGGTCGAGCCGGTCTTGACGTTGTTGCTGCCGTCGAGCAGTCGCACGTAGTGCTGGTCGAAGACGGCGGGCATCGGCTCGATCGCCTTGAGCTCGGCCGCGATCGGCTCGATGTGGTTGTAGCGGTCGAGGACGCCGCAGCGCAGCGCGGACTCGTAGGCCGTATCCGAGATCGGGTCCCAGGCACCGAAGACCAACTGGTCGAGGCCGGCCAGGGGCACGAACTCGCGGATGAGCGGTGCCCGGTCCTCGGTCCGCTTGCCGAGACGGATGGTGCCCATCTGGGTGAGTGAGCCGACGGGCTCCGCGAGGCCGCGCCGGATCAGCTCGACGCCGGCGATGAAGGTCGACGCCACGGCGCCGAGGCCCACGGTCAGAACGCCCAACCGGCCGGTGGCAGGCTCGATGTGGTGCTTCGTTGTCTCCACGTTTATCCCAGTCTCCCGAGTGATGCCGCGCTGACGCACCAGCGCCGGCAAGGTCCGATCACACTGCGCCCAGACATGGCCGACTCGCGGCGCGGCACCTGCACGGCACCCGGCCACGACCCGACTCGTACGCAACCGCTCGCGCCGGTGCTCCGGTGCTCCAGTCACCGAATCGGCAGTTCATATGGCGGCGCGTCGGTCCAATGTATCGGTCCGATGTATCGGTCCGATGTATCGCCACGCTATGGGCTCGGCGAGCACCGCGCAAGTGTGAGTTCCGGCGGTAGCGGGCCAAGTCCAGGAGCCGCGAGTTGAGGTGACGCATCGTTTGCTCCAGCGGGCGGCAGGTGGCGGCCGGTCCGCGCGAGCCGCCCGCGCAGCAGGGCCCGCCCGACGGACGGGGCGGCGCGGCGGGGAGCAACTGACCGGTTCCGAGCGGGAGTTCGACGGCCCGGCCGGTCCGATCGGCGGCACCGCCGGCGGCCCCTATCTCATGCGGGCAGCGCGATCAACAAGCCACTCAGGTATGAAGATCGAGAACCCCGGCTGGAGTAGCATGAGCGGGACCCAGCCGGATAAGAATCCTGCCGCGGGGGTGACGGTTTGGAAGAGTCGGCTATGTCGTCTGATGTGACGCGTCGTGATGCTGCCGGTGCCGGTGGCGGGGTGCCCGATCCCGCCGTGACCCGTCGGGACGACGGCGGTGGCGCCGGCAGCGCCGGCCGGGGCGGGGGTACCACGGCCCTGCTGCGACTGCCCTCGGCGCTGGCCGAACGGTTCGTGGTGGTCGGGGAGTTACCCCACCAGGGGCGCGAGGCGGACGTCCTGCTGGTCCGCGACGCGGCGGGGGGAGAGTTCGTCGCGAAGGTGTACCGCAGCGGGGTCCGGGTCATGCCCGAGGTCTGGGAGCGGCTGCGGGAGCTGGACACCACCCATGTGGTGCGCGTGGTCGAGACCGGCTTCTCGGACGGGCGCGACTTCGAGGTGTCGGAGTACCTCCCCTGCGGGTCGCTGGAGGAGCTGGTCGCGGGCGGGACGGTGGTGTCGCCGGCCGTCCTGTCCGGGGTCGTCGCCCAGCTGACGGAGGCGGTGGCGCATCTGCACGGCGCCGGGATCGTGCACGGCGACCTGAAGCCGTCGAACGTGCTGGTCCGCCGGAGGGAGCCGCTGGAGCTGGCGCTGGCGGACTTCGGTGTGAGCAAGTCGCTGGACGTGACGTCCCGGTTCACCCAGCGCGTGTTCGGGACGCTGGCGTACTCGGCGCCGGAGTACCTGTTCAGTGCGGAGGTGTCCGGTTCGCAGGACTGGTGGGCGGTGGGGGTGATCGCCCGGCAGCTGGCGACGGGCCGCACGCCGTTCGAGGGCTTGTCGGAGCAGGCGGTCCGGCACCACCTGGCGACCCGGCCGGTCGATGTGTCCGATGTGGCGGACGAACGGGTACGGCTGCTGTGCAGCGGGCTGCTGGTCAGGGATCCGGGCCGTCGGTGGGGTGCCTCCGAGGTGCGCCGGTGGCTCGCGGGCGACACCCCGGAGGTGGCGGAGGAGCCGGGCGCCGAGTCGCCTGGCGCCGCCGGGCGCAGCCCCCTGCAGTTCAACGGTGTGAAGTACACCGAGAAGCCGGCCCTGGCCCGGGCCCTGGCGGCGGACTGGGAGACCGCCGCGCGCCGGTTCTTCGTCTCCATGGGGGAACGGGACGACCCCAGCCAGGGCTGGCGCCAACTGCGCAACTGGCTGGCGCAGTTCGACGATCCCGAGCACGACGGCGCCGAGGAGCTGGTGGACCTGGTCGACGTCCACCTCCCCGGCACCGACGCGCCGGACACGAAGGTGCTGCGGCTGCTGCACTGGCTCGACCCGACGATGCCGCCGGTCTACCGCGGCAAGCGCATGCTCCCCGAGGACCTGCTCACGCTCGCCGAACTCGCCCTGTCCGCCGGGGACGAGGAGTCCCGCCGGGGCGAGGCATCCACCCGGGGCGAGGCATCCGCCCGGGAGGCGGACGGACGCGGGACGGCGCGGCGGCTCGTCGAGGAGCTGTACACCCGCGACCTGCTCGCCACCCTGGCCACCTTCGGCGGGGGCGCCCACCGGCTCGCCGACGTGGACCGCCGCTGGCGCGACCTGACGGCCCGGTGGGACGGACTGCGGGAGTCCGGCGCGCTGCCGCCCAGGATCCGGAAAGAACTGGAGGGCTCCGAGATCCGCGTCGAGGCGCTGGCCATCGCGGTGTCCCCGGAATGGGCCCGGGCGCTGCGGCAGCGGGCCGAGTCCGCCGCGGCGTCCGTACCGGGCCGGATCGGCTGGTTCGACACGCTGATGGCCCACGGCGGGGACCCGATCCGCCACCTGGCGGCCCTGCGCACCCTGCCGACCGCCGTCGCCGAAGCCCGCCGCCTGGAGGAGGTGCTCCGCGCCAACGAGGCCGCGACGACGACGCAGCGGCGCGAGTGGCAGGACACCGAGGAACGCCGCCAGACCGGTGGTGGAGGGGCGGTCCTGCAGGCCATCGGCGGGGTGGCCCTGCTGTTCGCCCTGCCGGTCGGCCTGCCCCTGATCCTGGGGTCCCTGATCGGCGAGGACGAGTTCCTGGATCGCTTCATCCCCGCCGCGATCGTGACCTGCGGGGTTCCGCTCGTCTGCGAGCTGGTGCTGGCGACGAAGCTCGGACAGCTCTACCACCCGCAGTGGTCCCTGCTGTCCCGCCTCGCCGTCGTCGGCGGTCGGCTGTCCGGCGGGCGGGAAGCGGTGGCGACGCAGCTGCGGCCCATGCGGAAGCGGACGATCGCCTGCGGCGGCGGCTGCCTGCTCTACCTGGTGCTGGGCACCGTGACCTGGCTGATCGTCACCCTGGAGGTGTGGTCGCCGATCACCCTCGTGGTCGCGGCGGGGTACGGATTCTGGTCGTTCACCCGGTACCGGGACTGGCGGACGGCACACGAGGAACAGCGGACGCAGGCTCTGGGGGAGCGATGAGCGGGCCCAAATGCACGACGTACCAGCGGGACGAGGCCCTCACCACCGCGGCGCTGCGCGCGGCCGCGGAGGACGCGGCGATCCGCGAGGCCACCCGCCGCCAAGAGGAGGCCGCCCGTGAGGCTGCCCTGCTGGCCGCGGCCGCCCGGGACGCCGCGGTGCGCCGGGTGAAGACGCGCAACGCGCGGATCGCGGCTCTCGCCGTGTCCTGCGAGGACTCGCAGCAGCGGTACGGTGCCGCCATCACCGTCCTGCCGCCCGAGCCGCTCCGCCTCGACGCGCAGTCCACCGATGGGCAGTCCGGCGATGCGCAGTCCACCGACGAGCTGGAAGCCTGGTGCGCCGAGGCCGACCGCGCGCTGGCCGCCGCGGAGCGGGAGCTGCGGGAGCAGACCGCCCGTGCCGTCGCGGCGGCGCTGTTCGCGGACGTGGCCGGGCACACCGCCGGGCGCCGTCTGGTCGATGCCGCCGAGCTGTTCGCGGACCACCCGGAGCCCACCGGCGCCGACGGCCCCACGCTCGAGGACGTCTCCGCACTACAGGCCGACGCGCGCAAGGACGTCTCCGCGCGCGAGGGCGTCGAGCGGACCCTGACCCGGGTCCTCTCGCGGCTCCTCCCGGACTGCGGCGAGGACCACCGGGCGGACGCCCGGCAGGCCGCGGCGCGGGTCGCCGGGGCGGCCTCGCTGGACGAGGCCCGCACCTGGCTGACCGAGACGAGGATGC
The DNA here is from genome assembly GCF_055560835.1 of Kitasatospora sp. NPDC023120. Taxonomy (NCBI): domain Bacteria; kingdom Bacillati; phylum Actinomycetota; class Actinomycetes; order Kitasatosporales; family Streptomycetaceae; genus Kitasatospora; species Kitasatospora sp. NPDC023120. The sequence continues at coordinate 177,624 of NZ_JBVHHY010000015.1, forward strand.
GGGTCCAACGTGCCAACGAGGACGCGGAGGCCAGGCGGCGCGAGGCCGGTGAGGCGGTCGGGCTGCTCCACGACCTCGAGCACGCCCGGGTGGCGGACGCGGCGGCGGTACGGGCCCTGCTCGCGGAGGTCGTGGCCGGGCGCCGCGCCCTGGACGCGCCGCTACGCCTGCGGGTCGCCGACTGCCGGGCCGCGGCCGAGGCGGAGGCCGAGCAGCGGTACGTGGTCAACACGGTGACGGACGCCCTCACCGACCTCGGCTACCAGGTCAGCGCGGGATTCGAGACGCTCACCGTGACCGACGGCGTCCTGCGCCTGTCCCGGAGCGAATGGCCCGAGCACGCGGTCAACCTGGTCGTCGACCAGCAGGTCGGTCAGCTGCGCACCGCGGTGGTGCGCACCGCCGCCGGCAGCGGTGACGACGACGCGCACGTCGACGTCGAACGCGAGGAGCAGTGGTGCGAGGACTTCCACGTGCTGCGCGACCGCCTCGCACAGGCGGGGCTGAGCACGGACGTCCAGGTCGCGGTCCCGCCCGGGCAGGTGCCCGTTCCCCTGGCCGTCTCCCCGGTCGCCCCGGTCGCCGAGAGCGCGCGGGCCCGGCCCCGGTACCGGGAGCGCGAGCGGTGAGCCGCCCGAAAGGCTGACCGGGTCCGGACCGCGGGCCGGCAACATCTGGAGGGGGATCCTTGTCCACCGAGGACACGCACACACCCGGCGACGTCCGACCGACGGCAGAGCAACCGACAGCAGGGCCGCCGACGGCAGAGCTACCGACGCCAGGGCCGCCGACGGCAGGGCCGCCGTTCATCCGGGAGTTCGAGGCGACTCTGCCCGTCCACTCGCAGTTCGTGCTGTGGGGGAACCGCCATGACAGCTTCCTGGTCCGAGAGTCCGGCAGCGCACGCCCCCGGCTGCTGTCCCTGCTGGACCTGCTCTGGGAGACGCTCCGCACGAGCGGCTACGCCTGCCTGCTCGTCCACGACCCGGTGGACGGTCTGCGGGTGCACCTGCCGGCCGGTGCCACGGCCGAGGAGGCGGAGCAGGCCGAGCAGGCCGCGTCCCGGCTGCTCCCCCGGCGCCCACGGCCGGGGACCCTCCCCTCGCTGGAGGCGCTGCGCACCCTGATGGCCGAGCTGGCGCGGCCCGCGCAGCCGGTCCGGGCGGCGCTGGTGCTCGACGACGCCTCCCGCATCGCGCGCAGTGCGACCGAACTGGAGCCGAACGAGCGGGACTTCTTCAGGTTCTGCGCCAGGCTCTCCCGGACGGCGGTCCCGGTGGGCGCTCCGAGCGGCCGGACGACCCCCTTGTACAACCCGGTCATCTGGCTGGCGGACCGTGAGGGCGATCTGCCGGCCTGGCTCACGTCGGCGAACGACCAGATCCGCTCCATCGGGCTCCCCGTCCCGGACCTCGGCGACCGGCAGGCCACCGCGCGCCTGCTGATGAAGCTCTTCGGCGTCACGGACCTCGACGCGGACCCGCAGGCGGCCGAGGCCTGCGACGCGTTCGCGGCCCAGACGGACGGGCTCACCCTGCAGTCGATGATCGAGGTCACCCGGCTGGCCCGGGACCGCGGTCTGACGATGACGGAGCTTCCGGACGCGATCCGCATCTACAAGCTCGGCGTCATGGACAACCCCTGGAAGCGGGAGTACCTGCGCAAGCGGATCACGGACGGGCAGCATTCGATCCCGCAGCGCGTCGTCGGACAGCCGCAGGCCGTCACCAAGACCCTCGACATCCTGAAGCGGGCCGCTCTCGGGCTGTCCGGCGCTCAGCAGTCCAGCTCCTCGGCCCGCCCGCGCGGCGTGCTGTTCTTCGCCGGTCCCACGGGCGTGGGCAAGACCGAACTGGCCAAGGCCGTCTCCTCGTTGATCTTCGCGGACGAGTCCGCCTACCTGCGGTTCGACATGAGCGAGTTCTCCGCGGAGCACGCCGGGGACCGGCTGATCGGGGCGCCGCCGGGGTACGTAGGGTTCGAGGCGGGCGGCGAACTGACCAACGCGGTGCGCCAGCAGCCCTTCAGGGTCATCCTCTTCGACGAGATCGAGAAGGCCCACCCGCGGATCCTGGACAAGTTCCTGCAGATCCTCGAGGACGGCCGGCTGACGGACGGTCGCGGCTCGACGGTGCACTTCTCCGAGTCCGTCCTCGTGTTCACCTCCAACCTCGGCACCACCGTGGAGGACGGCAGCGGGCGGCTCGTGCCGCACGTCCACCCCGACATGCCGTACGAGGAGATCGAGGAGCGCATGAAGGCGGCGATCAACGACCACTTCACCAGGGTCCTCGGGCGACCGGAGCTGCTGAACCGCTTCGGGGACAACATCGTGGTGTTCAACTTCATCGACCGCGAGGCGGCGGGCCGGATCTTCGGCCTGCAGCTCGACAACATCGTCTCCCGGGTCCACGAGGAGCAGGGCATCGATCTGGAGGTGGACGCCGGGGTCCGGGCCGCCTTGCGGAAGTGCTGCACCGACGACCCGCAGATGGGCGGCCGGGGCATCGGTACGGCCCTGGAGTCGCAGTTCGTCAATCCGCTCGCCCGGGCGCTGTTCGACCGCGACCCGGCGGCGGGCACGCGGGTCCGGGTGACCGGCCTGCGGCGCGAGGGCGACATCGTCTCCGTGGAGCTGGCATGACGGCCTCCCCCGACTCCTCCCCCGATTCCCCCGACTCCTCCCCCGATTCCCCCGGCCCCGTCCGGCTGATGCTGAACAAGGCGCACTACCCGGTGACTTCGCTGGGCCCCGGGACCAGGGCGGGCATCTGGACGCAGGGCTGCACCATCGGCTGCGCCGGGTGCGTCTCGCAGGACACCTGGGCCGCCGACCCCGGCACGCTCGTGGACGTCACCGCGATCCGGGCCTGGCTCTCCGGCCTGCCCGACCCGCTCGACGGGATCACGGTCTCGGGAGGAGAGCCGTTCCAGCAGCCGGAGGCGCTCGCCGCGCTCCTGGAGTGGGTCGACCTCTGGCGCCGCGAGCGGTCCGCGCCGCTGGACGTGCTCGTCTACAGCGGGTACTCCCTCGCCCGGCTGCGACGGGAGCACTCCGAACTCCTCGACCGGTGCGACGCGGTGATCACCGGTCCGTACGTCGACCGCCTCAACAGCCCCGGCCTGCGCTGGGCCGGTTCGAGCAACCAGCGGCTGACCGCGCTGACCGACCTCGGGCGCGAGCGCTACGAGGGAGCCGATGTCCCTGCGGGAGCCGGCGTCTCCGAAGGCACCGGCTCCCCCGACGGGCCCGGCTCCGAGGACGCGCCACCGATGCAGGTCGCCGTGGCCGACGGCCGCATCTGGTTCATCGGCGTTCCCCGCCGGGGCGACATGGACCGCCTGGGCGCCCGGCTCCGATCGGCCGGCATCACCATGGAAGAGGTGTCATGGCGCAGCTGATCTGTTCGTCCTGCGGCCTGGAGGCGGAGGACGACGATCTCGTCTGCCGGGGGTGCTCCGGGAACCTCAGCCGTCCCGTCCTCGCCCGGTACCCGCTGCCCGTGCCGCCACCGCCCCCGCACGCCCCGCCTCCGCACGCACCCCCGCCGCCCCCGTACGCGCCCACGCCCGCGACGGCGCCCACGACCGCGACCGCGACCGCGACCGCGACCAGGGCGGGTGCCCCGGAACCGCCGACGGAACCGGTCGGCGCGGGCGGTCCGGCCGAGGAGGAGCAGCCCCGGGTCTGCCCGCACTGCGGCGCCCCGGTCCCGGTGCCGACCAACCAGGTGTGCGTGGTCTGCCAGCGGATGCTGGGCGAGGCGCGCCCGCCCCGCGCCGCCGGCTCCGACGAGCGCGCCGCGCAGGTGCAGGCGACCCGCCGCGACGTCCCCACCGTCGTCCTGCGGATCCGGTTCGGGGCGGTGGAGCGCACCGTGACGCCGGGCAGCACCCTGCTCCTCGGGCGCGCTCCGGCCGCCCACACCACGCACGTCCTGCTGGAGCGCTACGACAACGTCTCGCGGCAGCACGCGACCGTCGGGCTGGAGCCGGACGGCACCGCCTGGGTGCGGGACGAGCACTCCACCAACGGCACCTTCGTGAACAGCAGCCCGGTCAGCGCCGGTGCGCGGATGCCCCTGCGGGACGGCGACGTGCTGCGGCTCGCGGCGGACTGCACGCTCGGGATCAGCGTCGACCGGCCGGGTGAAGGGGAGCGGCGGTGACCGGGGCCCGGGAGGCGGTCGAGGTGACCGTCACCGCGATGACCCACCGCGGCGCCGTGCGCGGCGGCAACGAGGACGCGTTCGTCATCGGGGCGCTGACCGCCGCCGGGGTGGACACCGTCGACCCCGTCGTGGTGCGGCTGCTGGTCGAGGAGCCGACCGTGGTCGCCGTCGCCGACGGGCTCGGCGGCCACAACGCCGGCGAGGTCGCCGCGGCCCTCACCGTCCGCAGGCTGGCGGAGCGCGCCCGGAGCACCGAGGTCGCCGAGCTGCTCCGGGGGATCAACGCGGAGCTGTACGAGCTGGCCGGGGCGGACCCGGCGTGCGCGGGTGCGGGAACCACGGCGGTGGGACTGTGGCTGACGCCCCGCCGGGTGTCCTGGTTCAACGTCGGCGACTCCCGGTTGTACCGCGAGGAGGGCGGCTACCTGGGACAGGTGTCGGTGGACGACTCCCCCGCACCGGACCCGGAGGAGCCGGGACGGCCCGGCGCCGCCACCGGCCTCGTCCTCCAGACGCTCGGCGGCGCCGCCCGCTTCGAGCCCGTCCACCCGCACACCGGCTCCGAGCGGTACGTCCCGGGCAGCCGGTGGCTGATCTGCAGTGACGGGCTGTCGGACCTGGTGGGCGTGGCCGAGATGGAGGCGGTCCTGGCCCGGAACGCCGAGGACGACGTCCGGGCGGTGAAGGCCCTCTGGGTCGCCGCCATGAACGCCGGCGGGCGGGACAACATCACCGCCCTGCTGGTGCGTTGCTGAGCACGGACCGCGCCCGGCCGGCCGCCGCTCCGGAAGCGGCGGCCGGCCGGGACGTCCTCCCCTACCGGGTCAGTCCTCGCAGCCCTTGGGGCTGTCGGCCGTGATCGCCTCGGCCGTGTAGGGGCACTGGAAGCCGATCCAGCGCAGCTGCTCCCACATCTGCGCCCAGGGCTTCTGCGGGCCGCGGCACACCATGAACTTCTGGTCGTTGTCGGAGACCGGCAGCTCGTTCTTGTACTGGCCGCGCTCCTCGCAGGACTGGAAGAGCTGGTTGAACAGCTTCGGGTCGGCGCCGATGGTGATCACGGTCGTCTTGTCGTCGGTGGGCCGCCCGAAGTCGGCGTACGAGTTGTGGCCGCTGTACGCCTTCGGCAGGCCGTACGTCGGACCCCACTTGTCGATCGCGCCGGCCTGCCCGTAGTGGTTGCCGTAGACGACGGTGCGCACCTGCTCCTCCGCCGGCAGCGAGTGGTAGATGTCGCTCACCTGCCGGGTCAGCTCGGGCCAGCCGGCCTGGTCGAACTGGACGATGGCCAGCTCCTTGAGGACCGGGTTGTCGGCGTAGGTGTTGATCGGGAGCGTCGGCAGCATCAGGACCGCGCACATCGTGAAGTTGAGCCCGGCCAGCCCGCCGAGCACCCAGAGCCGCCTGACGTTGCGCGCCCACCGGTCGACGACCACGGCGCCGGCGGCGAGGAGGACGTACTGCAGCGAGGTGTTGTAGGCGCCCTGCCCGCCGATGACCAGCAGCACGACGCACATCAGCGGGTACGACCAGCCGATGAAGCGGTAAGGGCGCCACTCGGGACGGCGCAGCAGGGCGACCAGGCCGGCGATCCACACCGGGTTGAGGAAGAGGCCGATGAGCAGGAGCTGCGTCGGGAGGAAGGTGCTGCGGGAGAGGGTGTCCAGCGCCTTGGACAGCGCGGCGCTCATCTCCAGCTGCGGCATGCCGTGCGTCACCTGCCAGATCAGCACCGGCGAGGCGATGACCGCGGCCAGGCCGACGGCGGCCGGGAAGCGCCAGGTGCGGAACACCGACCGCGGGCCGAAGGCCAGCAGACCGGCCCCGAGGCAGAGCAGCAGGAGGACCACCAGGTACTTCGCGGTCAGGCCGACGCCGACCACGGCGCCGATCGCCCACCACAGCCGGGTGTCGCCGGTGCGCACCAGCCGGATCAGCAGCCAGGCCGACGCGATCCAGGACAGCTCGTCCCAGTTGTTGGTGCCCATGATGTGGCCGGTGAACATGACCAGGCCCGAGGCGAACGCCATGAACGCCGCGATCTTCTGCGCCCGGGTGCCGCCGCCCAGTTCACGGGCGATCAGCGGGGCGAGCACCACGGCGATCGAGGCCAGCAGCGCCGGCACCACGCGGAAGCCGAAGAGGTTGTCCCCGAACACCGCGATCTCGATCTTGCCGACGAGCGCGACGAGCGGCGGCTGGTCGATGTAGCCCCACGCGAGGTGGCTGCTGGCCACCCGGGTGTAGAGCTCGTCGACGTGGTAGCCGTGCCGGGTCGCCAGTACGAGGAGGAACACCGTCATCGCGGCGGCGGTCAGCCCGACCGGCCGCCATGGCACGGGGGTCAACCCCTCCGGCGGCTTGGACGCCTCTTGTTCCGGGGAAGCTGTCGCTGTCGCGAAGGTCATGAGGGGGACTCCCTGCCGTCGTCGCTCGCTGCCGTGCCGGATGCGGGGCACGACTCAGCCCTTAAATATCGAGGGGCGCACCTCCGTCCTCAACGAACTTGAACCGTGCCGACATTGTGCAGGCCGTGGCCCGCGCCCGGGCCGGGGAGGCGGCTGGCCTCGTAGTTTCGTCCACGGGTCAACAACATGGCGAGTGCCACCACTGCGCCGGAACACTCGGTGACGTCCGCTGCCGTCACAAAGGAAGCCACGGCATGACCACACCCCTGCCACGCAACCGGAACTACCGCATCCTCTGGTCCGGCATGTTCCTCTCCGAGATGGCCGCCGAGATCGCGTACATCGCGTTCCCGCTCCTCCTGCTCGCGCACGGAGGCTCGGCGGCCGCCGTCTCCGGCGTCGCCGCCGTACTCGCCGGCGCCCGGACACTGGTCAGCCTGCCCGCCGGGGCGCTGGCCGACCGGGTGGACCGCAAGCGGGTGATGGTGGTGGCCCAGGGCGTCCGTACGGCGGCGATGCTGAGCGTCGCCGTCACCGTCCTGATGGGCGACTGCCCGCTCTGGCAGGTCCTGCTCGTCGCGGTCGTCGAGGGTGCCGCCGCCGGCATCTTCGTCCCGGCCGAGAACGCGGCCCTGCCCCAGGTCGTGCCGCAGGAGCAGCTGCCGCAGGCCATGGCCCGCAACGCGGCCCGGCCGTTCGCGGCGCTGCTGATCGGTCCGGCGCTGGCCGGCTTCACGTTCGGGCTGCACGAGGTGCTGCCGTTCACGCTGAACACCTCGGCGCTCGCGGTGTCGTTCGTGGCGCTGGCGGCGCTGCACCTGCCCCGCCGCGCCGCCGCGCCGCCGGCCGGCGAGGCCCCGGACGGCGACACGCGCGCGGCCGGCGCCGCCGCGCCCGGCGGGTTCGGGGTGCTGCTGCGCACCCGGACCATCCGGGTGACGATGGCCTGGATCGTCGGGGTGAACCTCTCGTTCCACACCCTGGTCGTGCTCGTCCTCATCGTGTCGGGCGAGGACCACGTCGCGCCCGGGCAGATGGGCCTGATGATGACCTGCTTCGGCGCGGGCGGCCTGGTCGGCGCCCTGGCCGCCGACCGCCTGCACGCGGCGCAGCTGTCACCGGGGGCGCTGGTCATCGGCTCGACCTGGGTCTTCGCCGCCGTCGCCGCCGTCATGGCGTACGCACCCCGCGGTCTGCCGCTCGGCATCCTGCTGGGCGTGGCCGCGATGGCGATGCCGATCGCGAACACGACCGTGATCACCTGTCAGCTGGCCGCCGTGCCCGACGGCTTGCGCGGGCGGCTGTCCGGACTGGTCGGTCTCGGCTCGGAACTGGCTGCCACGGCCGGCCCGGTCGTCGCCGGCGTGCTGTCCACCGGTACCCGGAACGGCTCCCTGAGCATCCTGGGCGCGGCCGCCTTGCTGGTCGCCGTCGCCGCCGGCGCCACCCTGAACCCGACCCTGCGCCGCCTCGCGCTGCCCCGTCCGTCAGCCGAGCGACAGCCGGCGCACTCCTGACCACCGACAACGGAGGAAGAGGAAGAAGATGCTGAAGTTGCAGTTGCGCGACGAGGACATCGTCGCGATCGAGAAGGTCACCGCGGAGGTCGCGGGGCGCTTCTCGTCCATCGAGGACCCGGCCCTGCACCGGGCCGCCCAGGTCTACGCGCACGAGCTGCCTCGCGAACTCCGCACGTCGCTGGTCGACTTCAAGCTGACCGAGCCCTCGGGCGTGCTGGTGGTGTCCGGGCTGCCGGTCGACGACGCGGCGCTCGGGCTCACCCCGTCGGACTGGCGCGACAAGGACGCGCCCGACGCGACGCTGCGCACCGATATCCCGTTCCTGCTGATCAGCTGCCTGCTCGGCGAGCCGATCGGCTGGGCCACCCAGCAGGACGGGCGGATCATGCACGACATCTTCCCGATCCGCGCCCACGAGCACGGGCAGATCGGCTGGGGCAGCGCGGAGACGCTGGCCTGGCACACCGAGGACGCCTTCCACCCGCTGCGCACCGACTACCTGGCGCTGATGTGCCTGCGCAACCCCGACTCGGTGGAGACGACCTTCGCCGACATCGCCGACGTGCGCCTCGACGACGCGACCCGCGCGGCCCTGGCCGAGGAGCGCTACAAGATCCTGCCGGACGACTCGCACCGCCCGCAGAACCAGGTCGCCGGCGGCGAGGTGGACCCCGAGGTGGCCGAGCTCCAGCGGCGCAGCGCCGAGCGGGTGGACAGCGCGATGGAGTCCCCCGAGCCGGTCGCGGTCCTCTTCGGCTCGCCGAAGGACCCGTACGTCCGGCTGGACCCCTATTACATGCAGGGCGTGCAGGGCGAGGAGGAGCAGCGGGCGCTGGACGTGATCGGGGAGGCGCTGGACAACGCGATGGGCGGAGTGGCCCTGACCCCCGGCGATATAGTTTTCATTGACAACTATCGCGTGGTTCACGGCCGTAAGCCCTTCCAGGCGCGATTCGACGGAACCGACCGTTGGCTGCGTCGACTGAATATCACCCGCGATCTGCGAAAGTCCCGGCACACACGGTTGACGGCGGAGTCCCGGGTCATCTACTGAAGATCGTTTCCGGATGATCGCAATCCGGATGATCTCGCGAGAAGCACGTGGCGCGAGCGGTGGCGCGGGTGGAGCCGGTGGTAGTCTTGTCGAGTACACGTCGACAATGCGAGCCCGACGGACCGCCGCGTTGACGGGTGCCGCCCCGCCGGTACCACCCAGGAAGCACACCAGGGGGCGGTAGCCGGAACCGTTCTCCCAGGTGACCGCCACCTGTACGTTCACCCAATGGCAGGTCACGGCAGCCGCGTCGGCCTCCGGCGCCGGCCCGGGCAGGTCGCGCCCACCCGCGCGACAGCCCGGGCCGCGCGCACACCGGCGCGGCCCGGAGCGCACGGGGCGCATTCGCCAACCAGTTCGCGATCCGAACGCGGATCCGAGAGAAACGGCAGGTCAAGAGTGGGTCGATAAGCAATCAAGAAGATCAACGCCACCACTATCACTGGTTCCGAACGAAATCGAAACAACTCGATCTTGCCACCGCTGGCGACACGCCCTTAGGCTGCACGTGCCATAGCGCATCGGGTGTGACACGGGGGTGGCAGTGTTACGCATTCACGTAACCAGCGAAGACATTCAGCGGTTAAGAATGGTCCATACATTAGGACCGATGTCCGAAGCAGTCTTTGCACTTCACCGCTTCGGACGTGACCGCGCTCGCGGCGGCGGCGGCTGGCACAGGGTCGTGCGCGAGCGCCTCGGCGACGACCTGTCCGCCGTGGACAAGGTGGTGTCCGAGTACCGGGTGGTCCCCGACCTCCTGTGGCTGCTCGAGCGAGACGGACCCGACGCGGATTCGGTGCCGTCGGCCGTGCGCGCCCGCGCCCGCAGCCTCGCCCAGGCGGTCGTCCTGTTCTGCTGCGCCGGCATCCTGCCCTACTGGTCCCGGATGCAGGCCCGGCTGGAGATCGAGCGCGACGTCCGCGGGCGGATGGCCATCACGAACGGCATCGAGTTCCTGCTCGCGGGACTGCACCCCAAGGTGACCTGGGAGTCCTCGGCGCTGCACATCGCGTCCGACCTCGATCTCGACATCAAGCTCGACGGGCGCGGACTGATCCTGAGCCCCTCGCTCTTCCTCCCCGCCAAGACCTGCGTGTTCGTCCGCTCCGAGCGGCAGTCCGGCGTGCCCGCGCTGGTCTTCTCGGTGCCCCTGGACCTCAACGACCTGGAGTCGGCTCCCGAGGAGTCCGAGGTCGAGGGTGACCGGGCACTGGCCGCCCTCGTCGGAGCCACCCGTGCCGCCGCCCTGCGCGCGCTGTCCGAGAGCGGCACCACCGGTGACCTCTCCGACCGGCTCGGCATCTCCCTCTCCGGCGCCAGCAAGCAGGCCACCGTGCTGCGCGAGGCGGGCCTGATCACGACCCTGCGCAACCGCACCACCGCGATGCACACGCTCACCCCGCTCGGACTCGCGCTCCTGCAACGGGAGTTGCCCGCCGAGCTCACCCGCGTGTTGGGCAACTCCGGCCACCCGCGGGCGGACGGGTTGCGGGGCAGTCCGGGTCTGCGCAGCGCCAAGACATGACCCGGGTCGCCGCCGCGTTACGGCATGACCCGGGTCTCGACCACGCGGCCCTCGGCGAACAGCACCACCGCGTCAGCCCGTTCCAGCGCGGCCAGGTCCGCGGCCGAGGCCACGACACAGAGCCCGTGCCGGTCCACCAGGTCGCGCAGCAGGTCCAGGATCGCCGACGCCTCCGCGGGCGGAAGTCCGCTGGTGAGGTTGTCGGCGAGCAGTACGTCAGGGGCCTCGGCCACCGCGACCGCGACCGCGGCCGCCCGCTGCCGACGCTCCGTCAACTCGCCCACGGGAGTGTCCCGTTCCTCCCACAGGTCGAGCCGGTGCAGCGCCTCGCGCAGCAGCTCGACCGCCGGGGCCGGCAGCCGGTCGAGCACCGCGGCGAGCGTGCCGACCGCCGCCAGCTGCTCCGCCACCGGGCGCAGCCCGACGTGCGCGAGGCGCAGGCCCTCGGCGAGCCGGACCTCGCCCGCGGACACCGGGTCCAGCCCCGCGGCGCACCGCAGGACGCTGGTCTTGTCCGCGGCGGCCGGCCCGGCCAGCGCCGTCCACGTTCCGGCCTCGCATGCGAATTTCACATTCTCGATCACATATCCGGACTCGATGCCCCCGGCTCCGATCGTGCCGACGTGACACAGCTGCAGAGCCGGACGATGGTCAATCATGCTGATCTCTTTCAACGTTCGGGAGGTAGGTAGTGCAACCGGTCCGCCGTCCCCCTTCCCTTTCGGCGGAGGTGGGCCGATTTCCCCCTTCTCCGGCTTCGGACACTCGGCCTGAGCAGCATGTTATGGCCTCCGGCACTGATGCGCCCATACCCTCTACCGCAGCGAAAGAACTACAGTCCGCTGTAATGCGCGTAGCGTCACACTGTGCTCCGGTTCTCCGCGCGTGGACATCACTGGTGCGGGCCGCGGTCTATCTGGTCGGGGAATTCGGCACCGCGCTCATGAGCCTTCTGTCGTTCCTGCTGCTCTGTCACCCGAGCATGCGTCAGGCGTGGTCCGACTGGCACCGGCAGCGGGCCGGCCGCCTGCTGGGCCGCCCGGCCCGCGCGCAGCGCATCACCCTTTCCCGGTACGTGTACTGGCTCACCGTGCACGTCACGGCCGGCCTCCTCTGCGGGCTGGCCGCCGTCCTCTGCGTCGGCAACGCGCTGCTGATCGTGGCATCGGTGCCGCTGTCCTGGGCCTTTCCGCTGCGGGGCGGCCCGGGCAGGACGCTGGACCTCCCGGTGATCGGCTGGGACGACGTCGCCGCCGGTCCCTCGGCGGGGACGATCCTGCTCGCCGTCGGCTGCCTGGGGCTGCCGGTGCTCGCCACGGCGTACGCCCGCCTGACCCTCGCCGTGCTCTCGTCCTCGCGCACCCAGGTGCTCGCCGACCGTGTGGCCGCGCTCACCCGTACCCGCATCGACGCGCTCGAGGCACACGGCGCCGAGTTGCGGCGGATCGAGCGCGACCTGCACGACGGCACCCAGGCCCGGCTGGTGGCGATCGCCATGCGGCTCGCGGTGGCCCAGCGGTGCCTCGACCGCGACCCGGCCACCGTCGCCCGGATGCTGCGCGAGGCGTCCGACGTCAACGAGGAGGCGATGGTCGAGCTGCGCGAGGTGCTCCGCGGCATCTACCCGCCGATCCTCGCCGACCGCGGACTGCCGGGAGCGCTGCGCACCGTCGCCGCCCGCGGCGGCGTGCCGGTCTCGCTCGACATCGGCGAGCTGGAGCGGATCCCGGCGGCCATCGAGGCGGTCGCCTACTTCGTGGTCACCGAGGCGCTGACCAACGTGGCCAAGCACAGCCGGGCCACCGAGGCGGGGCTGCGGGTGCGGTGCGTCGAGGACGTGCTGACCGTCGTCGTCACCGACAACGGGGTGGGCGGCGCGCGGGAGAACGGCGGCACCGGACTGGCCGGACTGCGCGGCCGCGCGCAGGCCCTCGACGGCTCCGTCACCGTCGTCAGCCCGGTGGGCGGCCCCACCACCATCACCGTGGAGCTGCCGTGCGGATAGTCATCGCCGAGGACAACGTCCTGCTCGCCACCGGCCTGGAGCTGCTGCTGACCAGCTACGGGTACGAGGTGGCCGAGGTCGCCGGGGACGCCGAGGGGTTCCTGGCCGCGGTGGACCGGCACCGCCCGACCGCCACCATCGTCGACGTGCGGCTGCCGCCGCAGTTCCGCGACGAGGGGATCCGGGCGGCGATCGAGGCCCGGCGGCTCCACCCGGGCCTGCCGGTCCTGGTGCTGTCCCAGTACGTGGAGCAGACCTACGCCTCCGAACTGCTCTCCGGCAGCGGGGGCGGCGTCGGCTACCTGCTCAAGGACCGGATCAGCCGGGTCGACGAGTTCCTGGCGGCACTCGACCGGGTGGCCGCCGGCGGCACGGCGCTCGACCCCGACGTGGTGACCCAGCTGCTCGCCAGGCGGACCCAGCCGCTGTCCACGCTCACCCGGCGGGAGCGGGAGGTGCTGGCGCTCATGGCGGAGGGGCACGACAACGCCACGCTGGCCAAGAAGCTGTCCATCACCGACAACGCCGTGCACAAGCACATCGGCAACATCTTCGCGAAGTTCGAACTCACCGAGACCGACACCGGGCACCGGCGGGTCCGGGCGGTGCTGACCTACCTGGAAGCGTCCTGACGGCTGCCGCACCGGCGGCCGAGGACGGAAAGGGCCGGACCGGGACAACGGCGAAGCGGCGGGCCCGTTCGAACGGGCCCGCCGCTTCGCCGTGTGCCGGTCGCTAGCCCTGCCGGACGCAGAGCCGGCCGGTGATCTGCACCCGGTCGACGTCACCGGTAGCCCGGTCGCGCAGGAACCGCCCGAGGTACGGCATCCCCGCGCGCGGGCCGCCGTCCGAGGGCGTGCGGAAGGAGAGGTCCTTGCCGACCAGGAGCCGCACCGGCGCCGCTCCGGCGACCGAGAGCAGCAGTTCGCCGCCGTCGGCCTCGGCCCGGCACTCCCAGTCGCCGTTCACGTAGTGGCCCGCGCACTGCGGCGCCGACACGGGCTCCACCTCGCCGGTGTCCCGGGGGTGGTCGCCGACCTCCAGGCCGGTCTGGTCCAGCCGCCCGAGCAGCGACTCCCACAGGCGCGCGCCGGTGCTGCCGTTGGCGGTCAGCGCCACCACCGTCCCGGTCGACGGGTTCGCGCGCAGGTGGCTCCACGCGCCGTCGCCGGTGCCGTCGTGGCCGAACCAGGTCCCGTACCGCGACCATCCGGCGCCCCAGCCGCCCGCCAGCCCGTAGGCGTCCACGGCGAGCCCCTCGGTGACGTCCTCGCGCATCGCCCGTGCCGTCGCGGCGTCGAGCAGGTCCGCGCCCGGGCCGAGGCCCAGGTGCGCGGCGCCGAACACCGCGAGGTCGCGGGCGGAGAGGCTCAGGCCGGCGGCCGGGTCCTCCAGCGGCGGTACGGACTGCTCGTGGATGGGCCGGGGCGCGCCCTCCGGCTGCACCAGGTGGCCCACCGCGGTCGGCACCGCGGCGTCGCGCCCCAGCGGGCGCAGCAGCATCGCCTCCATGGCCTCGGTCCAGTCCAGCCCGGTGATCTCCTCGACCAGGCGGCCGGCGATCAGGTAGCCCGGGTTGGAGTAGGAGAAGACCGTTCCCGGCTCGTGCACGACCAGCTGGGACGCGTGGCCGGCCAGCCACCGGGCGCGGGTGGTCCCGGGCGGCAGCTCGGCGGTGTTCGCCGCCAGGCCCGCGGTGTGGCTGAGCGCCTGGCGCAGCGTGAACTTCGGGCCCGCGCGCAGCTCGCCCAGCTGGTCCGCCAGGGGCTCGTCCAGGTCCGCGTCGCCGTCGGCGACCAGCATCGCCGCGAGCGTCGCGGTGAACGGCTTGGTGAGCGAGCCGAGCGGGAACGCCGTCTCGGCCGTCACCCGCCGTCCCGATCCGGCCTCCGCCTCACCGGTCTCCGCGGTGAGGAGTCGGCCGTCGCGCCAGATCGCCAGCTGGGCGCCGGGCACGCCGTGCCGGAGCGCGAGCTCCGTGAGCAACTCGTTCATCGGGCATCCTCCGTACCGAGGGTCGGGTCGCACAGGTGGGCGATCGAGCGCAGCGCCGCCACCAGTTCGGAGCCGACCCGGGCGATCGTCTCGGGTTCGTGCAGGTTGACGGAGTAGTAGAGGTCGAAGCCGAGCCGGCCGCCCTCGACCGCGCCGACCACCTCGAGCGCCTGCTCGGCCAGCTCGCGCCCGTCCTGCTCCTGGCCGATCTCCTCGTGGAAGGCGTGGAACAGCGAGCGGTCGGCCGTCTGGGTGATCTCCTCGGTCTGGCTGTGGTAGTTGAACGACACCGCGGGAGGCGTGTGCGGCGCCGCGGGCGTGCCGGACCCGGCGAGGTGGCGCAGCGCGCCGTAGCCGATGCCGTTGCCGGGAACGGCGCGCAGGCAGCGGCGCACCGAGCGCACGACGGCGGGCCAGTCGGCCTCGGCCTGCGCCCGTCCGGGCACCTCCAGCGCGACGGGGTACGAGCTGGTGAACCACCCAACGGTGCGGGACAGGTCGATGTCGTCGAAGATCTCCTCGCGCCCGTGTCCCTCCATCTCGATCACCAGCCGGTCGTCGCCGGACCAGCGGCACATCGTCCAGGCCAGCGCGGAGAGCAGCACGTCGCTGACCCGGGCCCGGAACTTGCCCGGTGCCACGTGCAGCAGCGCCGCGGTCTCCTCCCGCTCCAGCCGCACCGGCATGATCCGCCGCGAGGACACCACGTTCGGTCCGGGGCCGTCGGTCGGCAGCGGCGCCGCCTCGGGCACCGCGTCCCAGTGCGCGGCCTGGTCGGCGAAGCCGCCCGCGGCGGCGTGCGCCGCGAAGCGGGTGGCCCACTGCCGGAACGAGGAGGTCTTGGCGCCGAGGTCGATCGGCACGCCGTCGAGCGCCTGCCGGTACGCGAGGTCCAGGTCGTGGTTGATGACCCGCCAGGACACCGCGTCGATCACGAGGTGGTGCACGGTCAGGTGCAGGTGCGCCCGCCGGCCCGCGCCGAGGTCGAACAGGACCGCCCGCAGCAGCGGGCCCTCCGTCAGGTCGAAGCCGGTGTCGGCCGCCGCGGCGAGCCGGTCCATGGCCGGGAGCAGCTCCTCCTCGGGCAGCCCCGAGAGGTCGTGGCGCTCGACCAGCTCGCCGGTCTCGGCCTCGAGGTTCCACTGCGACCAGTGGCCCTGCTCGTCGAGCTCGTACCGCATCCGCAGCGCATCGTGGTGCGCGACGACCGCGTCGAGCGCCGCGCGCAGCGCCGTCTCGTCGGCGCCCTCGGCGAGCTCGACGTGGATCGACTGGACGAGGTGCTGCGGGGCGGCCGTGTTGCGTGCGAAGAAGGCGTGCTGGATCGGGGTGAGCGGCACCTCGCCGGCCTCGGCCTCCTGGGTGGCGGCGACCTGGCGGTCCTGGCCGGCGGCGGCGACGAGCTGCTCGACGGTCGGGTGGCGGAACAGGTCGCTGGAGGAGACCTGCAGTCCCGCCCGGCGGCTCTTGAACACGACCTGGATGCTGAGGATGGAGTCGCCGCCGAGCTCGAAGAAGTCGTCGGTGACCCCGACCTTCTCGACCCCGAGCGTCTCCGCCCAGATCGCGGCCATGGTGCGTTCCTCGGCGGTGCGGGGCTCCACCGAGTCCCGGCCGGCCGTCGCGGACTCCGGCTCCGGCAGGGCGCGCCGGTCGACCTTGCCGTGCGCGGTGAGCGGCAGCCGCTCCATCCGGACGAACGCGGCCGGGACCATGTACTCGGGCAGCCGGGCGGCGAGGAACGCGGTCAGCTCGGCCGGTTCCAGCTCGGAGACCACGTACCCGACGAGGCGCCGGCGGCCCGGCTGGTCCTCGCGGACGATGACGGTCGAGCCCGCCACGCCCGGGTGCTGGGCGAGCGCCTGCTCGACCTCGCCGAGCTCGATGCGGTAGCCGCGCAGCTTCACCTGGTCGTCGGTGCGGCCGACGAACTCGAGCGTACCGTCGGGACGCCAGCGCATCAGGTCGCCGGTGCGGTACATCCGCGAACCGGGCGCCCCGAACGGGTCCGGCAGGAAGCGCTCGGAGGTCAGGCCGGGCCGGTCGCGGTAGCCGCGGCAGACGCCGTCGCCGGCGAGGTACGCCTCCCCGGGCACGCCCACCGGCACCACCTGGAGGTCCCGGTCGAGCAGGTAGACCCGGGCGTCCGCGGTCGGCCGGCCGACGGGGACGGTGCGTCCGGACACCCCGCCGCGCTCGACCGGGAAGCAGGTCGAGGTGACCGCGCACTCGGTGGGCCCGTACTCGTTGACGATCCGCAGGTCGGGCAGCCGCTCGAGGACGCGTTCGCAGTGCGCCGCGGAGAGCGCCTCGCCACCGACGACGACCGTCTTCAGCCCGGCGAGGATGCCCGGGTCGGTGTCGGCGACGGCGTGGAAGAAGCCCGCCGCGAAGGACATCGCCTCCACGTCGTTCTCGCCCAGGAACTTGTCGAGCTCGTCGACCGAGTGGAAGTCGCCGGGGCGCACCGCCAGCGTCGCGCCGATCAGCAGTGCCTGCCACAGCTCGTTCTGGGCGGCGTCGAAGGAGATCGAGTGGTGCTGGGCGATCCTGGTGGCGTCGCCGAAGGTGTGCTCGCCCGCGGCCCGCACCAGGCGGACGAGGCCCCGGTGGGTGACCATGCTGGCCTTGGGCGTGCCGGTCGAGCCCGAGGTGTAGGTGAGCACGGCGAGGTTGTCCGGGACGGTGCCCGCGACCGGCGGCCCGGCGACGGGCTCCGGCCGCAGGTCGTCGACCAGCAGGACCTCGGCGCCGGTCTGCGGCAGGCCGGGCGCGAGGGCGGCGTTGGTCAGCATCACCGGGACGCCCGAGTCGCGGAAGAGGAAGGCGAGGCGCTCGGCCGGGTACCCGGGGTCGATCGGCACGCACACACCGCCCGCCTTGAGGGTGCCGAGCATGGCGGTGATCATCTCGGCGCCGCCCGGCAGGCAGATGCCCACCGGCACCTCCGCACCGATGCCCAGCCCGACCAGGTGGTGGGCGAGCCAGTCGGAGTGGGCGTCCAGCTCGGCGTAGCTGAGCCGGGTGCCGCCGGCGACGACCGCGAGGCGGTCGGGGTGCTCGCGCGCGACCTCCGTGAAGAGCTCGTGCAGGCACCGCTCCGGGTAGCCGGACGGGGTGCCGTTGAACTCCCCGATCAGCCGGTCGAGTTCGGCGCCGCGGACCAGCGGCAGGTCGCGCAGGGTGGTGCCGCCGGGTGCCGTCACCATCGCCTCGAGCATGCCGAGCAGGTGGTCGGCGAAGCGGGCCGCGGTGGCGTCGTCGAACAGCCGCGGGTCGTAGCCGAGCCGCATGTGGAGCCCGTCCACCAGGTGCGCCACGCAGGTGAGCGGGAAGTTCGACGTCTCCAGGCCCGCCAGCTCCCGCACCCCCAGCCCGTGGCGCTCGGCGGCGTTCTCGTCGTACGGGAAGTTCTCGAAGACCACGCAGCTGTCGAAGAGTTCGGTGCCCGCCGGGACCGAGGCCCAGTTCCGCACCTGGGCGAGCGAGACGTACTCGAACTGGCGGCCGTCGAGCTGCTGTTCCTGGACCTGGCGCAGCCAGGTGCGCAGGTCGCTGTCGGGCGAGACGGTCAGCCGCGCGGGCAGGGTGTTGATGAACAGGCCGACCATCTCGTCGGAGCCCGGCAGGTCGGCGGGCCGGCCGCCCACCGTGGTGCCGAAGCAGACCTGGCGGTCGCCGCTGTAGCGGGACAGCAGCAGCGCCCAGGCGCCCTGGATCAGGGTGTTGGCGGTGACCCGGGTCTCGCGGGCGAAGCCCTCCAGCCGCTCCGTCTCCTCCGCCGTGAGGCGCAGGTCGAGGTGGCCGGTGTCGCGGGACTGGTGCGAGCGCAGCGGGGTGCGGTCGAAGGGCAGCGCGGTGGGCCCGGTGAACCCGTCGAGCAGTCCGGTCCAGTACGCCTGCGCCGTGGCGGTGTCCTGCTCGCCGAGCCAGCGCACGTACTCGCGGAACGGACGGCGCGGGGGCGGCGGCGCGACCTCGCGTCCGCTGAGCAGGGCGTGCTCGACGAAGACCTCGCCGAGCACGTCGGCGAAGCTCCAGCCGTCGAGCAGGATGTGGTGCGAGGAGCAGCGCAGGTGGACAGAGGAGGCGGAGAGCCGGGCCACGTGCAGCCGCAGCAGCGGCGGGCGCGACAGGTCCAGCGGCGCGCTCGGGGCCTCGGCCAGCAGGCGGATGCGCTCCTGCTGCTGCGCCTCGGTCAGGTCCGACCAGTCCTCGACGACGGCGGGCACCCGGACGTCCCGGTGCACCACCTGCAGCGGGCGTCCGCCCTCGGCGTCGGCGATCGCGGTGCGCAGCACCGGGTTCCGGTCGACCACCCGCTGCCACGCCTCGACCAGCACGGCGGGGTCGGTGACGCCGTCGAGGACCAGCCCGAGGTGGGTGAAGTAGATGTCGTCCTCGTGCGCGTCGAGCGAGTGGAACAGCAGGCCGCTCTGCATCGGGGTGAGCGGGTAGACGTCCTCGACCGTGCGGCCGTCCCCGGCGATCCGGTCGACGCCGGCCTGGTCGAGCCCGGCGAGCGGGAAGTCAGACGGGGTGCAGCCGCCGGCCTGGGCGCAGTGCGCCACGATCTCGGCGAGCGCGGCGGTGAACCGTGCCGCGAGGGCAGCGACCGTCGCGTCGTCGTGCAGCGCGGCGGAGTACTCCCAGGAGAACTCGAGCCGGCCGTCGCGGACCATCCCGGTGACCTCCAGGAGGTTCGGGCGGGCCAGGTCGGCGCTGCGGTCCGGGACCGGGCTGGGCTTCCAGCCGCGCAGCACGCCGTCGCCGGTGGCCACGTCGAAGTGGCCGTGGTAGTTGAAGCCGACCTGGCAGCGGCCGCCGGCCAGCCCGGCGTCCCCGGTCAGGTAGCGCAGGGCGCCGTACCCGATGCCCGCCTCGGGGACGGCGCGCAGGGTCTCCTTGACGGCCTTGAGCCGGGTGCCCCAGTCCTCGCCCGGCACGGGCAGCACGACCGGGAAGAGCGTGGTGAACCAGCCCGCGGTGCGGGACAGGTCGACGTCCTCGAAGAGGTTCTCGCGGCCGTGGCCCTCCAGCTCGACGGCGACGGCCTCGCCGCCGGTCCAGCCGGTCAGCACCGCCGCGAGTGCGGTCAGCAGCACGTCGTTGACCTGGGTGCGGTACGCCGCCGGGACGTCCCGCAGCAGCGCGCGGGTCAGCTCGGCGTCGAGACCGGCCTCGACCGTACGGGCGTCGGCGAGCGTGTCCGGTGCCTCGCGGTCGACGGGCAGCGGCCGGCAGGCGGCGGACGCGGCCTCGACGGACTGCCAGTACGGGCGCTCGGCGGCGAAGCGGCCGGAGGCTGCCGCCTCGGTCAGCCGGGTCGCCCACTCCCGGAAGCCGGTGGTCTTCTCCGGCAGTACGACCGTGCGGCCCTGCGCCGCCTGCTCGTAGGCGAGTTCCAGGTCGGAGAGCAGCACGCGCCAGGTGACGCCGTCGATGACGAGGTGGTGCACCGTGACGAACAGCCGGTCGGGCTCGGGCGCTCCGGTGAGGAGCACCGCGGCGAGCAGCGGCCCGGCGTCGAGCCGGAAGCCGGCCTGGGCGGCGGTGACCGCCTCCTCGACCGCCCGCTCGCGGGCGGCGGTGTCGAGACCGGACAGGTCGACCGTGCGGAACGGCTCGCCCGTCTCGGCGGCCGCGCAGTGCTGGCGCCAGGCGCCGTCGGCGCGGACGGCGCGCAGCCGCAGCGCGTCGTGGTGGTCGAGCAGCGCCGTCACCGCGGTGCGCAGGGCGGCCGGGTCGGTGCCGGGCGCGAGCTCGACGAACATCGACTGGTTGAAGTGGGCGGCGCCCTCGGGGTACTGCTCGAAGAACCAGTGCTGCACCGGGGTGAGCGGCACGTCCCCGACCGCGGCGGTGGCGGCGGCCTGCGGCGTCGGCTGGTCCGCGGTGCGGACCACGGCGGCCAGGTCGGCGACGGTCTGGTGCAGGAAGATCTGCTTGGCGGTCAGCCGCAGTCCGGCCCGCCGCGCCTTCGACACGACCTGCAGTCCGACGATCGAGTCGCCGCCGAGCTCGAAGAAGTTGTCGGTGACGCCGACCGTGCCGGGCTCCAGGCCCAGCACCTCGGCCCAGACCGCGACGAGCGCGGCCTCGGTCGGGTTGCGCGGCGGGACGTGGTTCCCGGCGGTGTGCTCGGTGGCCGCGGGCGCCGGCAGCGCCTTGCGGTCGAGTGTGCCGCTCGGCGTCATCGGCAGCTCGTCCAGGACGACGAGTGCGGAGGGGACGGCCGGGTCGGGCACGATCCCGGCGAGGAAGGCGCGCAGCTCGGTGAGGGTGGGCGCGGCGCCGTCCGCGACCAGGTAGCCGACGAGCCGGTCGCGGCCGGCCGGGTCGGGGCGCACCGCGGCGGCCGCCGCGGTGATGCCGGGGTGGCGCAGCAGGGCGGCCTCGACCTCGCCGAGCTCCACCCGGAAGCCGCGGACCTTGACCTGGTCGTCCGCGCGGCCGAGGTACTCCAGGTTGCCGTCGGGCCGCCAGCGCCCGATGTCGCCGGTGCGGTAGAGCCGTCCGTCGGAGAACGGGTCGGTGATGAAGCGCTGCTCGGTGAGCTCGGGACGGTTCCAGTAGCCCTGGGCCACCCCGCCGCCGCCGATGCAGATCTCGCCGGGCACGCCGACGGGGACGGGGCGCAGTGCGGCGTCGAGCACGTAGGTGCGGGTGTTGAGCAGCGGTCGGCCGATCGGCACGACGGCCGTGTCGCCGAGCGCGCCGGCCCGCAGCTGGAAGGTGGTGGAGTCCACGGTCGTCTCGGTGGCGCCGTAGTTGTTGGTGACGACGGCGTCGGGCGGGAGCAGGTCCAGGACGGCGGCGGCGTCGTCGGCCAGCCAGGCTTCCGAGCCGACCGCGAGGACGCGCAGCGAGTCCGCGCGGCGTCCGGTCCAGGCCAGCTCCTGGGCGACCGCCTTGGCCAGCGACGGGGTGGTCACCAGCAGCTGCGGGCGGACCTCGTCGATCAGCGCGGCCAGCGCGGGCGGGTCGGCGATCACCTCGATCGGGCAGATCACCATCTCGCCGCCGTACATCGCGGACATCAGGAAGTCGCCGAGGAACAGGTCGACGGCGAGGCTGGACACCGACAGGCTGCGGCCGCGCAGTCCGGTCAGGTCGTAGCGGTCGTCCCAGGCGCGCATCATGTGCTCGGCGTTGCGGTGGCTGACCATCACGCCCTTGGGGCGGCCGGTCGAGCCGGAGGTGTAGACGACGTAGGCGAGGTCGTCCGGCCCGGCGGCCGCGGCGGGCGCGGTGGCGGGGTGGGCGGCGATCGCTTCGTGGTCGGTGTCGAGGCGGACCGTGGTCCAGGGGCCGTCGCCGACGGCGGCCGAGTCGGTGATCAGCACCGGGGCGGCGGCGTCGCCGAGCATCATGGTCAGCCGCCCGGCGGGG
Organism: Kitasatospora sp. NPDC023120; assembly: GCF_055560835.1. Lineage (NCBI taxonomy): Bacteria > Bacillati > Actinomycetota > Actinomycetes > Kitasatosporales > Streptomycetaceae > Kitasatospora > Kitasatospora sp. NPDC023120. The sequence continues at coordinate 199,698 of NZ_JBVHHY010000015.1, forward strand.
TGCTCGGGGTCGAGCGGCACGAACGCGCCGCCGGCCTTGAGCACGGCGAGCAGGGCGACCATCGCGTCCACGCTCCGGTCGAGGCAGACGCCGGTCAGCACGCCCGGGCGCACGCCCGCCGCGACCAGGTGGTGCGCGAGCCGGTTGGCCCGCTCCCCCAGCTCGGCGAAGGTGAGCCGGCGGCTGCTGTCGCTCACCGCGACGGCGTCGGGCGTGCGGGCCGCCTGCTCGTCGAAGATCCCGTGCAGGGTCCGCGCGGACGGCGCCGCGGCGGCCGGCGCCTGCCAGTCGGCGGTGAGCGTCCTCAGCTCGTCGGCCGGGAGCATGGACAGGTCGGCGAGCGGCGCCTCGGGCTGGTCGGCCACCGCGCGCAGCAGGGTGACGAGGTGGCCGCCGAGCCGCTCGACGGTCGACCGGTCGAACAGGTCGGTGCTGTATTCGAGGTAGCAGACCAGCGAGGAGGCGTCCTCGTAGAAGTCGAAGGTGAGGTCCAGCTTGGCGACGTCGACCGACGGCTGGATCTCGGTGACCTCCAGCCCCCGGAAGGCCGGCAGCGTGTCGGCCATGTTCTGCAGGTTGACCATCACCTGCACCAGCGGCGGGCGGGAGGCGTCCCGGTCGAGCCGCAGCGTGTCGACCAGGCGCTGGAAGGGGACCTCGTCGTGGGCGAAGGCCTCGAGCAGGCCGGTGCGCACCCGGCCGAGCTGCTCGGTGAACGACAGCGACTCCTCGACCTGGGAGCGCAGCACCACGGTGTTGATGAAGGTGCCGATCAGGCTTTCCAGCTCGGGCCGCTGCCGGCCCAGAGTGACGGTGCCGACCGCCACGTCGGACTCGCCGCAGTACCGGGCCAGCAGCACCTTGGTGGCCGTGACCAGGGCCATGAACAGCGTCGCGTCCTGCCCGCGGCTCAGCTCGCGCAGCCGGCCCAGCACGTCGGCGGGGACCTCCAGCGCCAGCGTCGCGCCGGCGGGCGTGCGGACGGGCGGCCGCGGCCGGTCGGTGGGCAGGTCGGCCGTACGCATCCCGGCGAGCCGGTCGCGCCAGTAGTCGAGCTGCTCCTCGACCACGGCGGAGCGCCCGCGCTCCCAGACGGCGAAGTCGGCGTACTGCACGGGCAGCGGCGCGAGCTCCGCCGCGCCGCCGCCGACCGCCTCGTCGTAGGCGGCGGCCAGCTCGCCGAGCAGCTGCCCGGTCGACCAGCCGTCGCAGACGATGTGGTGCATGCCCAGCACCAGCACGTGCTCCCGGTCGTCCACCCGCAGCAGGGTGGCCCGCAGCAGCGGTCCGCGGCGCAGGTCGAACGGGGTGTTCACCTCGGTGGAGAGGAAGCGGTCGATGGTGGCCTCGGCGTCGGGCCCCGACACGTCCACGATCGGCAGCGGCCGGTCCTCGGGCTCGTGCACGACCTGGACGCCGCGGCCGTCGACCGCGTCGAAGGTGGTGCGCAGCATCTCGTGCCGGCGCACGACGCGGTCGAGGGCGGCGCCGAGCGCGGCGGCGTCGAGCCCGCCGCGCAGCCGCAGCGCGCGCAGCGAGTTGTACTCGGCGCTGTCCGGCTCCAACTCGGCCGAGAACCAGAGCCGTTCCTGCGCCGAGGACATCGGCGGCAGGCCCTCGCGGGGGGCGGCGGGGATCGGCTGCTCCGCGGGGGCGGACTCGCCGGCGAGGCGGCGCAGCAGCTCCGCCCTCAGGTGCGCCGGTACGGATGCGAGCATCTCGTCGAACTGGGTCATCTGCATTCCTTCCTGGGTCAGATCCGGCCGGGCGCTTCGGCGCTGGAGGCGGCGATCAGGCTCGCGAAGATGCGCTCCTGGACGACGGCGGCGAGGTCTCTTACGTGGCGGTGCTCGAACAGGTCCCTCGGGGAGAGCGGCACGCCGAACGCGGCGCGCATCCGGACGGCCAGGCGGATCGCGTTGATGGAGTCGCCGCCGAGGTCGAAGAAGCTGTCGAGGGCGCCCACCCGGGGCACGTCCAGCACCTCGCCCCAGATCCGGCAGACGGCCTCCTCGGTCGGGTTGGCCGGCGCCACGTACGACTCCTCGTCCGGGCGGGAGGTGACCTCGGGCAGCGCGGCCCGGTCGAGCTTGCCGTTGCGGTTGATCGGCAGCACCGCCAGCAGCATCACGGCGGCCGGGACCATGTAGGCGGGCACGTGCCGAGCGACGTGCTCGCGCAGCTCCTCGGCGGTCGGCGTACCGGTGCGCGGCACCACGTAGGCGACGAGCCGCTTGCCGGCGCCGTCCGCCTGGACGACGACCGCGGCCTCGGCCACCGCCTCGTGCCGCAGCAGCACGTTCTCGACCTCGCGCGGCTCCACCCGGAAGCCGCGGATCTTGACCTGGTCGTCCGCCCGCCCGGCGAACTCCAGCGTGCCGTCCCGGTTCCAGCGGACCAGGTCGCCGGTGCGGTACAGCCGGGCGCCCGGCGCGCCGAACGGGTCGGCCACGAAGCGCTCCGCGGTCAGGTCCGGCCGCCCGACGTAGCCGCGGCCCACGCCGGCGCCGCCGAGGTAGAGCTCTCCGGTGACGCCGGGCGGCACCGGGCGCATCCGGTCGTCGAGGACGTAGACGGTGGTGTTGGGGACGGGCCTGCCGATCGGCACGTTGTCGTACCGGACGCCGGGCTCCACCGCGAACAGCGTCGCGGCGACGGCGCATTCGCTGGGACCGTAGCCGTTGAGCAGGCGGCGGCCCGGCGACCATGCGGTGGCGAGGTCGGGGGTGAGCACCTCCCCGCCGCAGAGGATGGACTCGAGGTGCGGCAGCGCCTCCGGGTCGAGCACCGGCAGCACGGTCGGCGGCCCGGTGACCGCGGTGACGTCGGCCTCGCGCAGCTGCTCGATCAGTTCGGCGCCGCTGTAGGTGCCGGTGGTCACCGGGGCGACCAGGGTGGCACCGCCGGCGAGCGTGCTCAGCAGGACGAGCGAGGCGGCGTCGAAGCTCATCGGGGACAGCTGGTAGATCCGGGCGCCGGGGCGCACGTGCAGCGGGACGACCGCCTCGATGGTGTTCACCATGGACCGGTGCTCGGTCATGGTGCCCTTGGGCTTGCCGGTCGAGCCCGAGGTGTAGACGGTGTACAGCAGGTCGCGGGGGCTGCCGTGGTCGGGCGGGGCGGTGGCCGGCCGGGCGGCGATGGCGGGCCAGTCCTCGTCGAGCAGGACGAGCGGGGTCGTCGCGCCCGCGAAGACGTCGACGTGGCGGGTGTGGGTGAGCACCACCGCCGGACGCGCCTCCTGCAGGATCGCCGCGGCGCGCTGGGCGGGGTAGTCGGGGTCGATCGGCACGTACGCGCCGCCGGCCTTGAGCGTGCCGAGGACGCCGACGACCAGGTCCGGGCCGCGCTCGACGGACACGCCGACCAGTACGTCCGGTCCGACGCCGAGCTCGACCAGGTGGTGGGCGAGCCGGTTGGCGCGCTCCTCGACCTCCGCGTAGGTGAGCCGGTGCTCGCCCCGCTCGACCGCGACGGTGTCCGGCCAGCGGGCGGCGCGCTCGCTGATCAGCTGGTGCATGCGCCGCTCGATGGAGTACTCGGAGGGCGCGCCCACGCCCCACTCGCCGAGGATGAGTTCCAGCTCGGCGCCGCTCAGGGCGGTCACGTCGCCGATGCTCGGCGCGGATCCGCCGGCCAGCCCGTCCAGCACCGTGATCAGCCGCTCGGCGACCCGCTCCACGGTGCCCGGCTCGAAGATCGTCTCGTCGTAGAGCAGCCGCATGACCAGCGACTCGCCCGGGAACACGCTCAGCGCCAGCGGGTAGTTGGTGGCGAACTCGACGTCGAACGCGCGGACCACCGACCGGTCGAACGGGTAGTTCTGGAAGACCACGGCCGTCTCGAACAGCGCCGTCCCGGGCTCCACGTCGGCGAAGGACTGCACCCGGTTGAGCGGGGCGTACCCGAACTCCCGCGCCGCCGCCTGCTCGCGCTGCAGCTCCGCGAGCCAGGGCCGGATCGGCTCCTCGTCGGCCACCCGGACCCGGACGGGCTGGGTGTTGATCATCATGCCGACCATCGACTCGATGCCGGGCAGCTCCGCCGGGCGCACCGCCATGCTCGTGCCGTAGCAGACGTCGCGCTCGCCGCTGAGGCGCGCCAGCAGGATCGCCCACGCCCCCTGGATCAGGGTGTTGGCGGTCAGTCCGGTGCGCCGCGCGTACCCGGAGACCCGCGCGGCCGTCTCCGCCGGGACGGTCACCTGCACCGTCCGCCGGGCGGTGGGCCGGTGGCCCTCGGGCGGCTGACGGTCGCCGGGCACGGACACCGGGCTGGTGAAGCCGGCCATCCGGCCGCGCCAGTACTCGTCGGCGGCGGTGAGGTCCCGGTCGGCGAGCCAGTGGACGAAGTCCTGGAACGCCGGACGGGTCCGCACCGGCTCGCCGCGGTAGGCGTCGAGCACGTCCTGCAGCAGCTCCGCGGCGCTCCACCCGTCGGTGACCACGTGGTGGATCGTCCAGACCAGCTCGACGTCGTCCGGGCCGAGCCGCACGATCGTGACCCGGCTCAGCGGCGCCACGGTGAGGTCGACTCCGGCGGCGCGGTCGGCGTCGAGCAGCTCCCGCAGCCGCGCGGGGTGCTCCGCCTGCGGGACGTCGCTCCAGTCGAGCTGGGTCACCGGCAGCGTGACCTCGTCCCGGACGACCTGCACGGGCTCCTCGACGTCGGCCCAGCGCAGCTCGGTGCGCAGCACCGCGTGCCGTTCGGTGGCCTCCTGCCAGGCCCGGCCGAGGCGCTCGGTGTCGGTGCCCTCGCCGAGCCGGACGACGAGCTGGTTCAGGTGCAGCGCCGTGTCGTCGAGCATCAGGGAGTCGAAGAGCATGCCGCTCTGCATGGAGGTCAGCGGGTAGCTGCCCGACCGCGGCGACTCGTACCGCGGCTCCTCCGACTCCTCCTCCTCGAGCCGCTTCGCCGTGCCGGCCAGCGCCTCGACCGTCGGGTGGGCGAAGACGTCGGCCGTGCTCAGCACCAGCCCCTTGGCCCGCGCCCGCGCGACGATCCGCATGGTCAGCACGGAGTCGCCGCCGAGGGCGAAGAAGTCGTCCGTCGCGCCGACCCGCTCGACGCCGAGCGTCTCGGCCCAGATCGCGGCGAGCTCGCGCTCGGTGTCGGTGCTCGGCTCGCGGTACGCCGCGTCGCCCACCGGGGGCTCGGGCAGCGCGGCGCGGTCCACCTTGCCGTTCGCGTTGATCGGCAGCCGGTCCATCCAGACGATGCGCGCGGGCAGCATGTAGCCGGGCAGCCGGGCGGCCAGCCGGTCGAGCAGCTCGCCCTCGACGAGCGGGGCCGGCCCGGTCGGGTACGCGACGATGCTGCGCGTCGGGCCGTTCTCCCGGACCACCACGACGACGTCGGTGACGCCGGGGCAGTCGCGCAGCGCGGCCTCGATCTCGCCCAGTTCGATCCGGAACCCGCGGATCTTGACCTGGTGGTCGGCACGGCCGAGGAACTCGATGAGCCCGTCCTCGGTCAGCCGCACCCGGTCGCCGGTGCGGTAGAGGCGGCCGCCGGGGACGAAGGGGTTCGCCACGAAGCGCTCGGCGGTCAGCGCGGGGCGTCCGAGGTAGCCGCGACCGGTGCCCTCGCCCGCCAGGTACAGCTCGCCGTCCTCGCCCGCGCCGACGGCCCGCAGCCGCGCGTCGAGCACGTACGACTCGGTGTCGTCCAGGGCCGTGCCGATCACCGCGGCCCGGGTGGGGCCGCCGCCCGGCGTCATCCGGTGCGTGGTGGCGAACACGGTGCTCTCGGTCGGGCCGTACACGTTGACGACCGTGATGTCCGGGCAGGCGCGCCGCACCTGCTCGATGGCGTTCGCCGACGGGGTCTCACCGCCGGTCCACACCTCGCGCGCCCCGGCGAAGCAGCCGGGCTGCTCCTCGGCGAAGAGCCGGAACAGCGCCGAGGTCAGGAAGACGGCGTCGAGACCGTGCTCGGCGACGATCCCGGAGAGCTTCGGGGCGGTCAGCTCGTCGGGCGCGATGACCACGCGGCCCCCGTTGAGCAGCGGCACCCAGATCTCGAAGGTGGAGGCGTCGAAGGCGAGCGGCGCGTTGAACAGCGCGCTGCGGCCGAAGGCCGCGCGGACGCGGGGTTCCCCGGCCAGCGCCAGGATGTTGCGGTGGGTGATGGCCACGCCCTTGGGCCAGCCGGTCGAGCCCGAGGTGTGGATGACGTAGGCGAGTTGCTCCCCGTCGACGTCCGCCTGCGGGGCGTCGGGGCGCCGGCCCTGGTCCGTGCCGTCCAGGACGAGCACGGCCGGCCCGGCGGTCGCCGCCCGGTCGGCGGTCGACGGGTCCGCGATCAGCGCCACCGAGTCCGTTCCGGCGAGCAGTCGGCGGACCCGCTCGTCGGGGTAGCTCTCGTGCATCGGCACGTAGACCCCGCCCGCCTTGAGCACCGCGAGCAGGGCGATGACGGTCTCCGGCGAGTGGCCCGAACGGCCCATCAGCAGGCCGACCCGCGACTCGGCGCCCACCCCGGCGGCGACCAGCAGGTGGGCCAGGTGGTTGGCGCGCTCGTCCAACTCGCCGTACGTGAGGGTCCGGTCGGCATCGACGACCGCGGGCGCGTCCGGGTCCCGCCGGGCGTGCGCGGCGACGACGTGGTGGACCGTCCGGCCCTCCGGGTCGGCGAGTGCGTTGTCAAAACCGTGGGACATGCTCGGCCCTCCACTAGAGACACGCGTGGCGCGCGGATCTGTCGACGGTCGAGCTTGGCGTGCGGAGGGGTACCTGCTCCACGTTCTTGAGCGGTGAGGAAACTGCCCGTGCCGGGCCCTCTACGCGGGTTGCGCGGGGGACGCGTGAAAACAGGTGAGGCGTGGCCGAAGCCACGCCTCACCTGCGATTGCGCCCGTCCGTCACTCGGGTCGGGAGATCGCCTCCACGGCCGGCGGACGCAGCGCGAGCCGGGCCGGCACCATCACGGCGGGCCAGGCGATCGCCACGGCCGCGACCACGATGCCGAGGTACATCAGCGGCGGGATGGAGGGGAACACGGAGTGCCGGATCGCGTAGCTCATCCCGATCAGCGAGGGAAGCGCGGCGATCGTGCCGACGACGATCGCGCACAGCGCGATGATGCCCGCCTCCTGACGCATCATCGACCGGACCTGGCTGGTACGGGTGCCGACGAGGCGCAGCAGGGCGAACTCGCCGCGCCGCGAGACCGTCGCCATGACCAGTGTGTTGACGACGGCGATGGCGAGGTAGCCGAGCAGGACGGCGTTGAGCATGAGGCTGACCCCGTCGCCGCCCCCGTCGGTCGGGGCGACGGTGACCGCCGCGGCGTCCCGCACGCTCAGCGTCGGGTACGCCTTCAGCGCCGCGCCCAGGTCCGTCCCCTTGTCGGCGTTGACCATCAGCCACTGGTCGAGGTGGTCGGTGCTGTGCGCGAGGACCACGTCGTTGGGCAGCGTGACGTCGCCGAAGCCGAGCCCGTTCTCGTAGACCGCGACCACCTTGGACTTCTGGACGGTGCCGTCGCCGAGGTGCACCTCGACGGTGCCGCCCACGTCGGCGCCGACCGTGCCGGAGACGATGCGGCTGAGCGCGACCGTGTCTCCGGTGAGGCCGCCGAGGTCGCCGCGCAGCACGTCCAGCTTCATGGTGTCCGGTACGGCCGCGGGGTCGACGCCCTGCGCCACCGTGACCTTGTACTGGATGCCGTCGCCGTCGTCGGGCCAGGTGAGGATGGTCGAAGTCCGGGCGACCGGGCCGACCGTGCGCACGCCGGGGACCTTGCGGAGTTCGTCCACCAGGCCGGGCGAGATCCCCGCGCTGTCGGAGGTCACCACATGGTCGGCGATCACGCCGTCGACCAGCTGGTCCTGCGCGGTCGCGGCGAGCGTGGTGGCGCCGAAGAGCTGGGCGGACGCCATGGTCACGCCCATGATCAGCGGGGTGGTCGCGGAGCTGAGCCGGCGGGCCCGGGCCCGGGAGTTGGCGATCGCGAGGAACCGGGTGACGTTGCCCGGGCGACGGCCGAGCAGCGCCGCGATGGCGCCGAACAGCTTCGGTCCGAGCAGGCCGACGGAGATCACCAGCAGCAGCGCGGAGCTGGCGGCGCCCTCGATGGCCGACTCGCCGGGCAGCACGATCGGCAGCACGACCGCGACGGCCAGGCCGCCGGGCACGAGCAGCAGGCCGAGCGTGAGCCGGACCCAGCCGAGTTTCTTCGACTCCACGGCCACGTCGCCGAGCGCCTCGACGGCACTGACCTTCGCCGCCCGCCGGGCCGCGAGCCAGCCGCCGATCCGGGCCGCGAGGACGCAGACCAGCACGGCGAACACCACCGGCAGCGGCGTGATCTCCAGGGAGAACCCGGCCGGCAGTACCCCGGCCGACGTGAAGACGGAGTGCAGCAGCAGGGCGAGCAGGATGCCGGGAACGGCGCCGATCACGGCGCCGATCCCGCCGACCAGCACGGCCTCGCCGCCGATCATGCGCAGCACCTGCCGGGGGGTGGCACCGACGGCGCGCAGCAGGGCCAGCTCGCGGCGGCGCTGCTGCACCTGCAGGGCCAGGGTGCCGGAGACCACGATGACCACCAGCATGATCATGGTGGCGCCGAAGGCGCTGGCCACCTCGATGACGAAGGACCGCGACTGCCCGATGTCGAGCGTCTCGACGTCGCTGCGGTCGTCGCCGGTGGCGGCGACCACGCCGGGCACGGCCTTCTCGATCCGGGCCGCGAGGTCGCCCGCGTCGGTCCCGTTCGCGGCCAGCACGCCGACCGCGTCGATCTTGCCGGGCAGGTCGTAGAGCTTCGCCGCCCGGTCGTCGGTGAAGAAGACCGCGGACTGCCGCTCGAACGAGACGCCGGGCTCGGCGACCCCGCTGACGTGGTACGACTCCGGCTTCGACCCGGCCACCAGGGTGACCGAGTCCCCGGGGCCGACACCGGCCCGCTTGGCGAGCTCGCTGTCGAGCACCACGTCGTCGGCCGCCTGCGGCTGGGAGCCCGAGCGCAGCGTGAACGGCGTGAGCACGGAGGCGGACCAGCCGTGCCCGTACACCGGCGGGCCGTCCAGGACGGAGTCCTTCGTCAGGACCGTCATCCGGACGTTGGTGTCCGCGACCGCGGACTCGACGCCCTTGACCGCGGCGACCTTGCCGACCGTGTCGGCGGGCAGCCGGACCCGTTCGGACAGCCGCGGGTCCGAGTCGCCGTCGACCGCCATCGCCTGGTAGCCGCCGACGACCACGGCCGCCTTGTGGTACCGCTCGGCCGGGACGCCCGAGCTGATGCCGGTCTCCAGCAGCATGCCGCAGGCGGTGATCACGGCGGATCCGACCGCGACGGCGATCAGCACCGCCGCGAAGCCGCCCTTGCGGCCGCGGATCGTGCTCCAGGCCAGCGAGAGGTTCTCCCGCGAGAGCGTCTTGACCTTCTTCTTGGCCTTGACGCCCGCCGGTGGTTCGGCCGTCTTGGCCCCGCTCTTGCGGCTCACCACTCACCCAGCCTGGTCATCCGGTCGGCCACCTGGTCCGGGGTCGGCCTGATGAGCTCGCCGGCGAGCCGGCCGTCGGCGAGGAAGGTCACCGAGTCCGCGTGCGAGGCGGCGACCGGGTCGTGGGTCACCATCACGACGGTCTGGCCGGTCCGGTCGACGACCCCCCGCAGCAGTTGCAGCACCTGCTTGCCGGTCCGGGTGTCGAGCGCTCCCGTCGGCTCGTCGGCGAAGATCACGTCGGGCCCGGTGATCAGGGCGCGGGCGATGGCCACGCGCTGGCGCTGACCGCCGGAGAGCTGCCCGGGGTAGCGGTCGCCCATGTCGGCGAGCCCGACGTTCGCCAGCTCGGCGGCCACCCGGTCCATCGGGACGGGTTCGCCGGCCAGCCGGAACGGCAGGCCCACGTTGTCGGCGATGGTGAGCGAGTCGAGCAGGTTGTACGCCTGGAAGACGAACCCGACCCGTTCCCGGCGGATCTCGGTGAGCTGCTCCTCGTCCAGTCCGGCCAGCCGGACGTCGCCGAGGGTCACACCGCCCTTCGAGGGCTGGTCGAGACCTGCCGAGCAGTGCAGGAAGGTGGACTTGCCCGAACCGGACGGGCCCATGATCGCGACGAATGTCCCGCGCCGAACGCCGATCGTCACATCGTCCAAGGCTGTGACCACATTGCGACCGGAACCGTAGGTTTTCGTCACGGATTCCAATAAGAGAGCGTACCCACTAGTAGTCACAGCGCACCTTTCAACCCATTCCCCTTTGCCGGAACGGTACCGTCCTGCGCCCTCCCTGATCAACCCGGATCCGGCCGGAACCGATTTTCGGCCGCACGCCTCCAATGATCTTGCCAATAGCCGCCCCGACCTGCGCCTCTTCCTTTCCGTCCGGGTTTCCGCGGGCGCCGGACCGACTGGATTTCGATGTCCGGTATGCGGCTTTTCGACGGTGATGGCCCGGTTACCCGCCAGTTACCGTCGAACCGGGTTCCGGACCATGATCGGTAAAGCGGAAGTGAAGAGTCGGCGTCGACTCCGCCGCCGGGCCCAGAGCGGAAGCGGCCCCACCGCGGGCCGGCCCGGCCGGGGGCTCGCGGATCCTCCCCCGCCCCCCACCGACCTCCGCCACCGGAAAGCGCCTCTGAACTGCGGATTTCACTCTGCGGGCAACAAGATGGCCGGTCCGCCGGGCCCACCGAAATACTTCTCGGCGGCCCGGACGATTTCCTCCGCCGGGCGACGGGCGCACCGCACCGCGCCCCGGGAACGCACCACTCCTGAAAAACCTCGGCGACCGAGCCGGAAATTCGCCGCGCCGACCACGCTTCACCATTCTCTCGCATCGGGGGCAGAGAAAAATGATTCCTGCGGATCTGGAACGCGCAGTCTACGGAATGTACGCCACCCACGCCCTGCGCGTCGCGGACCGGCACGGCGTATTCGAGCACCTGATACGGAACGGCGGCGACAGCGCCGGGAAGATCGCGGCCGCCCTGGCCGTCGACGAGGACACCCTCGAGCGCCTCCTGCTGGTGCTGTCCTCCTTCGGCGTCGTCGACGCGGACGGCGGCCACTACGCGCTCGCGGCGGACGTGCGGCCCTACGTCGACCGCGAGGACCCCCGCTACCTGATGGGGTTCGTCGGGCACCTGATCGACGACACCGCCCAGCAGTTCGGACGCCTCAGCGGCTACCTGCGCGTCGGCAAGGCCGAGACCGACCGGGACACGCCGGCGCCGTTCGAGGCCATCTACCGCGACGAGGAATCGGTGGGCCGCTTCCTGAACGCGATGTGGGGCCTCAGCCACCACGTCTCGCACGAGCTCGCCGCCCTGGCCGACCTGGGCGAGTCCCGGCAGCTGATCGACGTGGGCGGCGCGAGCGGGCCCTTCTCGGTCGCCGCCCTCAAGGCCTTCCCGCAGCTGCACTCCACCGTGTTCGACCTCCCCCAGGTCGGTCCGCACCTGGCCGCGCGCGCCGCCGAGCACGGGCTCGGCGACCGGCTGGACTTCGCGCCCGGCGACTTCTTCCGCGACCCGCTCCCGTACGGCGACTGCTTCGCCTTCGGCTACATCCTGTCCGACTGGGACGACGAGACCTGCGTGACACTGCTGCGCAAGGCCCACGACGCCTGCCTGCCCGGCGGCCGGGTCCTGATCATGGAGCGGCTCTTCGACGACGACCGCGGCGGCCCGCTCGGCACCGCCGTCATGAACCTCTCCATGCACGTCGAGACCGAGGGCCGGCACCGCACCGCGGCCGAGTACCTGGACCTGCTGCGCCGGGCCGGCTTCGAGGACGGCACCGTCCGGCGCTCCGGCGGCGACAAGCACCTGGTCATCGGCCGCCGCGCCGAGAGAGGGTCCGAGCGGTGAACGCCGTGAGTGCCGCCCGGACCGGCGCCCCGACCCGCTCGCACACCCCCACCCGCTCGCGGGAACTGCCCGAAGCCTGCGCCGAGTTGGCCGCGTGGATGCACGCCACGCCGCTCGCCGCACTGCCCGAGGAGGAGGTCCTGCGGCTGTCCGGACGCTACGACGCCGCCGTGGCCGGACCGGACACCGACGAGAACGAGATCCTGCGGCTGCTGACCCGCCCGTTCAGCCGCCGCCTCGACATCCCCGAGTACTACCGCTACACCGGACTGCACGTGGCCGGCTGGTACTTCGCCCGGCGGGCGGACCCGTACGAGGCGAGCCTGCTGCTCCTGCACGCGCTCATGACCGACCTGATCGCGCTGGAGGTGCGCGAGACCGGGCTGCACGAGACCACGGTCGAGGAGGGCGCGGAACGCGTGCGCCGCCTGAAGGCCGTGCTCGAGCACCTGAGCGCCTCCCCGGTCGGACCGGACCGCACCATGGCGAGCGCCGAGCTCGTCCGGCTCGCCGACCACGACGACACGCTGGTCCACGACCTGGCGGTGGTCAACCGCTGTTCGGGGTTCCGCCGTTCGGACAAGCACGACGAGCACATCTTCATGCGCGCCGTGCAGGCCTGCGAGATCGGCTTCTTCCTCGTCCGCTGGACGGCCCGCCGCGCGACCGAGGCCATCGGCCGCGACCGCGACGAGTACGCCCTGCGGATCAGCCAACTCGCCTCGGCCGCCGAGCTGCTGAACGTCGTCTTCTTCGCGCTGCGGACGCTGACCCCGGAGCTCTTCGCGGGCTTCCGGGACGCGACCGGGAGCGCCAGCGCCGTCCAGTCGCTCAACTACCACCTGATGGAGCTGGTGGTGTACGGCTACGACGAGCGGAAGACCGAGACCTACGAGCGGTTCGCGCACCTGGCCCCGGTCAACGACCCGCTGCTCCGCGAGTTCACGTCCCTGCGGGACGCCGCGGTCGGCTCCCACGATCCCGACGTGCGCGAGGCGTTCGCCGCCGGCGAAGCACCGCTGCACGTCTGGCGCGGCCGGCACTACGGATTCGGCCGCCGCTACCTGCCGGACATGACCGGCTCAGGCGGCACCGAAGGTGCCGGCTACCTCAAACGCTTCGTCGGAAAGAACGGATTGCCCTCCGGCGACCGTACCGACGATGCCGAGCAATTGCTCACCCGATTCGCCTTCTGCTGACAGAGGGTAATGCGATTCCTATCCCGGCGCCCCGGCGCCGGTGAGTCACGGCAACCGCCGTGGCTCCAAGCACACCACCAACTCACCTGAGAGGTGCTTGTGAACAGAATTACGCCGGCGGTCTCCGCGGAGAACCTGACCCAATTCGAGACCCTCGCCCTGAACAGTTCCATGAATCTCGCCGACGGGCACGCCCGCCAGCAGCTCACGCCCGCGCAGGCCAAGGTCATCGCCGAGCTGCCGGAGCTGTGGGCCGAGGCCGTCATGCGCCCGGTCTCCGAGATCGAGCAGGAGGCCGCGGACTCGTTCTTCGGCATGCTCGGCCAGCACAGCCACCCCTTCGCCGCCGGGCGGACGCTGCCCTGCTACTCCTCCTCGCTGGCGATGGAGATCCTGGCCCGCTCCCTGGTCACCACCTCCGACGCGATCGCGCTGCTCCACCCCACGTTCGACAACATCCCCGACATCCTGCGCGGGGTCGGCCTGAAGCTGATCCCGGTCGAGGAGGAGCAGGCCCACGACGCCGACCTGCCCACCGAGCTGCTGGAGCAGGTCGGCTGCGTCTTCATCACCACGCCGAACAACCCCACCGGCCGCGTGATGACCGCGGAGCGCCTGACCCGGCTCGCCGAGCAGTGCGCCGAGCACAACGTGGTGCTGGCCCTGGACACCTCGTTCCGCGGCTTCGACCCCGCCGCGCAGTTCGACCACTACGCCATCCTCGACGCCAGCGGCTGCCGCTGGGTCGTCATCGAGGACACCGGCAAGCTCTGGCCCACGCTCGAGCTCAAGATCGGCTGGCTGGTCCGCTCGGAGAACGTGGACCTGCCGATCGAGAAGATCCACTCGGACATCCTGCTCGGCACCTCGCCGCTGATCATGCTGATGGTGAAGCGCTTCGCCGACGACGGCGCGGACGGCGGCCTCGCCGACCTGCAGCGCACCATCGCCGACAACCGGGCCCTGGTGCGCGCCGAGCTCGCGGACGTCCCCGACATCAGCTTCATCGACGCGGACGCCCGGACCAGCGTGGAGCGCCTTCACGTCGGCTCGCGGCTGGCCCTGGACGTCTGGTCGGCGGTCAGCAAGAGCAACCTCTACGTGCTGCCCTGCCAGAAGTTCCACTGGGCGCGGCCGGAGGAGGGCGACCGGATGCTGCGCATCGCGCTCTCCCGGAACCCGTCCACCCTGCTCGCCGGCGCCAAGGTGCTGCGCGCCGCCCTGCTCGACACCCCGGGGCAGCAGGGCTGATGGTTCCACCGCAAACGGCGGTCTCGCCGCTCCCGCACGCCCGTTGGTGGCGTGCGGGAGTGGTGCAGGCCGTCTCCCCGCCCGGCGTCGTCGACCTCGGACCCGGCTACCTGGAGCCGGGCCTGCTGCCGGTCGACGAGGTGCTCCCGCTCTACCAGGAGGCCCTCACCGAGTTCGGCCCCGCAGCGCTCAGCTACGGTTTCAACGCCGGGGCCGAGCCGCTGCGCGCCCTGCTGGCCGCCCGCCACGGCTGCACGGCCGAGGAAGTCATGGTCACCGCCGGCACCTCGCAGGCGCTGGCCCTGCTGTGCGGCGTCCTGGGCCGGCCCGGCCGGACCGTCGTGGTCGAGCGCACCTGCTACGACCTCGGCCGGAACATCATGACCGACCACGGTCTGCGCCTGCGCGAGGTAGACGCCGACGGCGAGGGCGTCCGGCCGCAGGCCCTGGACCGGGCCCTGTCCTACGGCGAGGACATCGCGTTCGTCTACCTGACGCCGACCTTCCACAACCCGACCGGCACCGTCGCGGGCGAACAGCGCCGCCGACAGCTGCTCGCGGTCGCCGCCCGGCACGGCGTCACGATCGTGGAGGACGACGCGTACGCGGAGCTGAGCCTGGACCGCACCGCCCCGCCGCCCTCGCTCGCCCAACTGGCCGGACGGCGCGGCGTCATCCGGCTCGGGTCGTTCGCCAAGACGCTCGGACCGGGCCTGCGGCTGGGCTGGCTGGAGGCCGACCCCGCCCTGATCGGCACGCTGACCAACCGCGGACAGCTGGTCAGCGGAGGCGCGCTCAACCACCTGACCTCGCTGGCCGTGACCATGCTGATGGCGGACGGCCGCTACGACCGCCGCCTGTCCTGGCTGCGCGACCAACTGCGGCTGCGGCGCGAGACGCTGGTGGCCGCCCTGCGGGCCGGCCTCGGCGAGTCGGTGACGATCAACCGCCCGGCCGGCGGCTTCTTCGTCTGGCTGGCCTTCGACCCGCGCCGCACCGAGGCCTCGCTGATCGCCGCCGCCGACCGCGCGGGCGTCGCGGTGGCGCCGGGCTCCCGCTTCGGCAGCGCGGACGGCACCCACCTGCGGCTCGCGTACAGCCTGAACTCGCCCGACCGTCTGGCGGAGGCGGCCGCGCGGCTCGCCGCCGCCTGGAGAAATGAGGACCTTCGATGACCAGTTCCGTCGCGAGCAGCCTGCGCGGCTACAGCCTGCCGCTCTCCCCCTCCGGCACCTCCTCCACGCTGACTCCACCGCCCTGGCACTTCTCCGGCGAGGTCGTCATGGTCGACTACCGGGTGGACCCGGCGGCTGCCGCGCAGTTCCTGCCGCCCGAGCTCGACCTCGGCGCCGACCCGGGCCGGGCCGCCGCGGTCTGGGCGCACTGGCAGTGGTGCTCGGAGGACGGCGCCGAGCTGGCCGACCCGGGTGCCAGCCAGTTCAGCGAGTTCCTGATCCTGCTCGGCTGCGAGTACCGCGGCCGCCCGCTGGCCCGCTGCCCGTACGCCTGGGTCGACCAGCCCGTGCCGCTGCTGCGCGGCTGGGTGCAGGGGATGCCGAAGCAGTTCGGCGAGGTGTTCCAGAGCCGGCCGATGCGCGTCGGCAAGGCGGGACCGCTGGGCTCCACCGCGGGCACCTACCACGGAACCGCCTCGACCGGCGGCCGCCGGATCGCCCGGGCCTCGGTGAGCGTGACCGAGCTCGCCACCGAGCCGCCGGCGCTGCACAACGTGCCGCTGGTGCACAGCCGTGTCTCGCCGCCGTGGATCGCCGGTGAGCAGCCGCCCCTCGGGCTGGTGACCTCGACCGTCACCGGTGTCGAGTTCTCCGAGGTGTGGTCCGGCGACGCGACCCTCGAGATGTTCGACGTGCTCGACGCGGACTTCGCCTCGCTCCGGCCGGTCGAGGTCGGGCGCGGCCACGTCTTCGGATACGCCGAGACGCTCGTCTCCGGCAAGGCACTCGACTGAGACCCGTCCCCTCGAAGGAGCAGACGATGACAAACCCGTTCGACGACCCCGACGCGACCTTCAAGGTGCTGGTCAACGACGAGGGCCAGCACTCGCTCTGGCCCGCCTTCGCCGCCGTCCCGGCGGGCTGGTCGGTCGCGCTGGCCGACGCCGACCGCGCGACCTGCGTCGCGTACGTCGAGGAGCACTGGACCGACATGCGCCCGAAGAGCCTGGCCGACCGCATGGCCGCACGCTGATGGGCGTCGCGACCGTCCGCGGGGCACAGCTGCACTACGACGACCACACGCCCCGCGGCCGAGCGGACGCGGAGCCGGTCGTCCTGGTCATGGGCGCGGGCGGTCGCGGCCGGGCCTGGCACCTGCACCAGGTGCCGGCGCTCGCCGCGGACGGCTACCGGGTGATCACGTACGACTCCCGGGGCGTGCCGCCCAGCGACCCCGGCGAGGCGGGGATGACGGTCGGCGACCTCGCCGCCGACCTGGCCGGGCTGATCGAGCACCTGGACGCCGGGCCGTGCCGCCTGGTGGGGACCTCGCTCGGGGCGCAGGTGGTGCAGGAACTGCTGGTGACCCGGCCCGAACTGGCCACCGCCGCCGTGCTGATGGCCACTCGCGGCCGCGACGACCAGCTGCGTGCGGCCTCGACCCGGGCCGAGATCGAGCTGCTGGACTCCGGCATCACACTGCCGCGCCGGTACCACGCGGCGCTGCAGGCGATCCAGAACCTGTCCCCGCACACGCTCAACGACGACCTCGAGGTCTCCGACTGGCTGTCGGTGTTCGAGCAGTCGCTGTCCACCGGCCCCGGGCTGCGGCACCAGCTCGCCATCTCGCCGGACCCGGCCCGCCTCGCGGACTACGCCGCGATCACCACCCCGTGCCTGGTCATCGGCTTCGCCGACGACCTGGTCACACCCCCGCACCTGGTCGCCGAGGTGGCCCGCGCCATCCCCGGCGCCGCCCATCGGCTGGTCCCCCACGCCGGACACTTCGGGTACATGGAGCAGCCGGACGAGGTGAACCGGCACATCCTGGAGTTCTTCCGCGGCGTTCCGGTCCGCCCCCTCGCGCGAACCGGCGGCGCGGCGCCCGACGGGCGCCCGATGACCGGCCCCTGAACCGTTTTCCGACCGAGGAGCTGTCGATGGCCGTCGTACCCCCGAAGACCGTTGTCGTGGTGCCGACCTACAACGAGCGGGACAACCTGCCCATCCTGGCCGGTCTGCTCGAGGAGCTGCCGGTGCCGAACCTGCACCTGCTCGTGGTCGACGACAACTCGCCCGACGGCACCGGCGAGGTCGCCGACAAGCTCGCCGCCGACGCGCCGGAGACCGTCGGCGTGCTGCACCGCACCGCCAAGGACGGACTCGGCCGCGCCTACGTCGCTGGCATGACCCGCGCGCTGGAGGAGGGTGCCGACATCGTGATCCAGATGGACGCCGACCTCTCGCACCCGGCCTCGGTGATCCCGGCCATGATCGAGGCGCTGCGGACGAGGAACGCCGCCGCCGTGATCGGCTCGCGCTACGTGCCCGGCGGGTCGACCGCCTCCGACTGGCCCTGGTCCCGCAAGCTCCTGTCGGCCTGGGCCAACGCCTACGTCAACGCGATCCTGTGGCTGCGCCTGAAGGACGCCACCGCGGGGTTCAAGGCGTGGCGGGCCGAGACGCTGCGCGCGATCGACCTGAACTCCGTGCACAGCAACGGGTACTCCTTCCAGGTCGAGATGAACTACCGCGCGGTCAAGCGGGGTTTCACCATCGTCGAGGTGCCGATCCGCTTCGAGGAGCGCGAGCAGGGCGTGTCGAAGATGAGTCTCGCCGTGCAGCTCGAATCCGCCCTCACCCCGTGGAAGTTGCGCTTCGGCGGCAAGCGCCGCTGAAAGCGGGACCCGCTGAGAGCGGGACCCGCTGAGACCGAGCGCTGCCGGGACCGGCGCGCAGGGGCGCCCGGCCGAGGGCATCGTCGGCCGGGCGCCCCTTTCGCTCAGCCGTGGCGCTTCAGCTCGTGGAAGAAGTCCGCCACGACGAGCGCCTCGCCGGACGCCGTCACCTCGTCGTACACGTACTTGGCGACCGCCAGGTCCAGCACGCCGAGGCCGAAGGGGGAGAACACCACCGGCCGGTCGGTCGGCGGGGTGGTCTTGCCGACGAGCACGTCGTAGAGCGTCCCGTCGATGAACTCGCGGTTGCCGGCGAGCTGTTCGGCGAGGTGCGGAGAGGTGTTCGCCTTCAGGCAGTGCTCGACGTCGTCGACGACGTTGTAGGAGCCGAGGATGATCTCGGGCGACAGGTCGCGCAGCGAGATGTGCAGCACCAGCGGGTTGTGGGCGAACCAGGCCGGGTCCGTGACGTGCGGCTCGCCGGCCACCGTGGCGAAGACGACCAGGTCACAGGACGTGATCAGCTCCTCGGCGGTGCCGTGGACGGTGATCTCGCCGTCCTCGTGGCGGCCCAGGTAGCCGGCGAAGTCGGCGGCGTACTCGGCGGACAGGTCGTGCACGCCCGCCTGCTCGAACTCCAGCCCCACCGCCCGCAGGTAGGTGTGGATGTAGCGGGCGATCAGCCCGGCGCCGATGAAGCCGACCCGCTTGGGCCGCACCCCCCGCGCCTCGCTCAGCCTGGCCGCGGCCAGCGCCGCGGACGCGGCGGTGCGGGCCGCGCTGATGATCGAGGACTCCAGGCAGGCGAAGGGGTAGCCGGTCTCCGGGTCGTTGAGCACGAGCACCGCCGACGCCCGGGGTATGCCCGCCTCGACGTTCTCCGGGAAGCTGGAGATCCACTTGATGCCATGGACGTTGACCTCGCCCTGGACCGAGGCCGGCAGGGCGATGATCCGCGAGGAGGGCCGGTCGGGGAACCGCAGGAAGTAGGAGTCCGGGTTCACCGTCGAGCCCTCGCCGTGCAGCCGGTACGCGGCCTCGACCGCCTCACAGACACGCACTTCGTGCCCACTCACGGCCTCATGCACCTCTTTGCCCGATACCACCGTGAAAGAGGGGACTCGGTTCATTTGGGAGACTCCTTGGATCCATGTCAAGACACTTGACCTTGTGTCAACACACAAAGTCTGCAATGCGGTTGATCGTTTTATCTTGCTGATCATCCAACTGGCATGCAATAGTCAAAGCGATGCCGGACGCCGACAGGTGGGCGGCAGAGGTGACCAGGGGGGTCAGACCGCCCCCCTATGCATCATGTCCGTGTTGACAGAGGGGTAACCATGCCCGGAGCCAAGCGGCTTCTGTTCGTCCACGCCAAGGGAGGAGCGCCGCTCGAGTACGCGATACCCAAGATGGCCGCCCGGGCAGAGGTCCACGTGCTGGCCATCCATCCCCTGCCCGCCCACACGGCGGAGCTGTGGTCGCCGCACGTCGCCGACATCACGGAGAGCTATCTCCAACCAGGCGACTCCATGGTCGACCTGATCATCGGTCAGGCGGAGAAGATCGGCGCCGACGCCCTCTTCGCGCTGTCGGAGTTCGCGGTGATCGCGGTCGCCGAGGCCGCCCAGAGGCTCGGCCTCCGCGGAAGCGGCCCCAACACGACCCGTTCCCGGGACAAGCGCCGGATGCGCGAGGTGTGGGAAGCCGCGGGCGTGCCCGTGCCGCGCTTCCGCACCGTCGCTTCGGAGAGTGAACTCCGCGAGGCCTTCGCAGAGTTGACCGCTCCGATGCTGCTCAAGGCGGCCTGGGGCGCCGGCTCCATCGGACAGTTCGTGATCGAGTCCGAGGAGCAGATCGCCGAAGCCTGGCGGACCACGTCGACGAGTGTCTCAGATTATCACCGACGTGGCTTGATGGAGCTTCAAGTTGCCGGTACCGAGCGGGACTTCCTGGTCGAGGAAGTCATCCCCGGCTCGACCCGCAGCTGGTGGCCGGAGGACAGCGGCTACGGCGACTACCTGAGCGTGGAGGGGATCGTCGCCGACGGCACGTACCACCCGCTCTGCATCACCGCCCGGATCCCCACCATCCCGCCGTTCACCGAGCTCAGCAACCTCTGCCCGTGCGCCCTGCCGGAGGACCTCCAGCGCAGGATCGAGGAGGTCTCCCGCGCCGCGGTCGACGCCCTCGGGCTGGAGTCCTGCGGGACGCACACCGAGATCAAGCTGATGGACGACGGCGGACTGAGCGTCATCGAGTCGGCCGCCCGCTTCGGCGGCGTCATGGTCACGGCCGAGATCGAGCACGTCTACGGCTACGACCCGATCGGCATGCTGATCGACAACCTGCTGGGGAACGAGGTCGAGTTCCCCGAGCGGATGCTCACGCCCGCCGACGCCCGCGGCGCGGCCGGCTCGCTCTCGCTGATCGCCACCGACTCCAGCGGCACCCCCTGGCAGCGCCGGCTCGACTGGCAGCCGGAGCAGGTCGACTGGAGCACCATCCTCAGCCCCGGCAGCCGCATCGAAGCGGTCTCCGGCCTGACCATCGCGCCCGGCACTCCGATGCCGCGCTACGACCTCGCTGCCGGCGCCCTCGGCTACGGCGGCATCTTCTTCCTCCGTACGGCGGACGCCGCCACCCTGGTGCGCGACTCGTACGCCGTGCTCGACAACCTCGAGGCCGCGCTCGGCGCCCACCAGCCCGACCCGTCGGCACCCGGGTCCTGAACCACCTTTCCGAAGCCGCGTTCTGACGGCACGTCAGTTCGGAAGTTCCGCCTGCTCGGACGGCGGCGCCTTTCGCCGCCGCCGTTCGTTCCACTCGTTCCACAGACCCGTAGGGATGACATGTCTTACGTTCTTGGCCTGAACCTGAGCCATGACCGCTCCGCCGCCATCGTCAAGGACGGCGAAGTCCTGGTCGCCATCGAAGAGGAGCGCCTGGACCGGATCAAGCACTCGGAGGGCTTCCTCGTCCAGGGGCACTTCGAGCGGCTGACCAAGACCCTGCCGATGAAGGCGGTCACGTACTGCCTGGACGCGGTGGGCATCGGCATCGACGACCTGGACCTGGTCGTCGGCAACCGCCCGCTCGGCGACGGCTCCGTGCGCCGCATCCTGCGCGAGCTGCCGATCCGCGACAAGAGCAAGATCCACGCGCTGCCGCTGCCCTCGCACCACCTGGCGCACGCCGCGGTCACCTACTACACCTCGCCGTTCGAGGACGCCGCCGTCCTGGTGGTCGACCAGGCCGGCAGCCGCTCCGCCGACGGCATGATCGAGAAGCACACCGCCTTCGTCGGTGACGGCACCGAGCTGCGCCCGGTCGCGGCGACCGAGTACCCGGTCGACTACACCGACATGAGCCTCGGCCTGTTCTACGACTTCTTCACGGCCAAGCTCAACTTCCTCACCCGCTACGGCACTCCGGACTTCGGCGTGTTCGGCTGCGGTGGCTACCCGGAGGCCGGCAAGACCATGGGCCTGGCGCCCTACGGCCGCCCGCGCCCGGAGTGGGGCGACTGGCTGACCTTCGACGGCTTCGACATCAAGGTCTCCCAGGACGACCTGGAGAAGATCTGGACGGACCTGCTCGCCTCCGAGGGCGGGGACTACGACCCCAAGGCCCGGAACTCCTGGGAGCACCAGTTCGCCAAGGACGTCTCCTACAAGATCCAGGACGAGCTGGAGCGCGCGCTGCTCCACCTCGCCAAGGTCACCAAGGAGCTGACCGGCAAGTCGAAGCTCTGCCTGGCCGGCGGTGTCACGCTCAACTCGGTCGCCAACCAGAAGATCCGCGCCGCGGGCATCTTCGACGACGTCTTCATCCCGGCGCCCGCCGGCGACTCCGGCGTCGCGATCGGTGCCGCCCTGTACGGCTGGCACACCATGCTCGGCGGCAAGGAGCGCAAGGTCCTGCGCACCGCCGCGCTCGGCCGCACCTACTCCCGTGAGCGCGCGGAGGAGGCCCTGGAGGCCTACCGCGGCAAGCTGGAGTGGCGCGAGGCCGAGATCCCCGAGGTCGCCGAGCTGCTGTCCCAGCACTACCTGGTCGGCTGGGTCCAGGGCCCGTCCGAGATGGGCCCGCGCGCGCTCGGCCACCGCAGCATGCTGGCCGACCCGCGGCACCCGCGCACCCGGGACTACCTCAACATCACGGTCAAGCACCGCGAGGTGTTCCGCCCGTACGCCCCCTCGGTGCTCGCCGAGCACGTCTCGGAGTGGTTCGACTTCGAGGGTGAGAGCCCGTTCATGCTGCTCGTCCCCGAAGTCCTCGAGGACCGCCGCGAGCAGGTCCCGGCGATCACCCACGTGGACGGCACCGCCCGCGTGCAGACGGTCCACCCCGAGCTGGACCCGAACTACCACGCCCTGATCACCGCGTTCCACGAGCGCACCGGCGTTCCGCTGGTGCTGAACACCTCGTACAACGACAACGGCGAGCCCATCGTGGAGACGCCCGAGGACGCTCTGCGCACCTTCGCGCGGACCGAGCTCGACTTCCTCTACCTGGAGGGCCTGCTGGTCAGCAAGGTCGGCCGCGACACCCTCCCGGCCGGCCACCCGCGGGAGACCCCGCTGGCCGGCGAGGCCGCCGGGAAGTAACCGGTCCGGTGGGCGGGGGCCTGCCCCCCGCCCACCGCCGCGGACCCGCATGGCAACGAACCCTTAGGAAGGGCAGCTCCGTGTTCCGAGACAGCCGGGCGCCGATGCCGGACGTCAAGGCCTTCGACAACTGGTACGACCGCGCGTCGGTCCGTTCCACCCCCCGTCGGCTGGTCGAGGTCGACGACGACATCCACAAGGCGTTCTTCCCCGAACACCTGGTGCTCCACCTGTCCCACCCGCTGGTGGACCCCGAGGACCACAAGCTCCGGCGCTACCTCACCGCACAACACCTCTACCAGTGGCTGCAGTTCACCACGACCTTCGAGGTGGCCGTGGTCGGCCGGGCGACCCAGCTGATCGCCGACAACGGAACCGGGCTCGAGCTCTCCTCGAACTCGCGCATGACCGCCTTCCAGATCCTCGTCGACGAGGCGTACCACTCGCTGTTCAGCCTGGACGTCCAGAACCAGCTCGTGGCCCGCTCCGGGATCGGCGCGCTGGAACACGACTTCGGGCCCTTCATCGCGAACCTGGACGCGATCGGCGAGGAGATGCCGGACCACCGGATCCTCGTCCAGTTGCTCCAGGTCGTGGTGTTCGAGACGCTGGTCACCTCGATCCTCAACGACATCCCGGTGGACGAGAGCCTGATCAGCGTGGTCCGCACGACGGTGCGCGACCACGCGATCGACGAGGGCCGGCACCACGTCTTCTTCGCGACCTTCTTCAAGCACCTCTGGGGCCAACTGGACACCCGCACCCGCACCCTGGTCGCGGGCTACCTGCCGCGGCTGATCGTCCGCTCGCTGCAGCCGTCCACCGCCCCCGCCGCCGCGGCCCTGCGCGCGGCGGGCTTCACCGACAAGCAGACGGCGCAGGTGATCGCCGAGTCCTACGCGGCGGAGACGGTGGTCGCGGGCATCCGGAAGTCCTCGGCGAAGACCGTCCGCCTGCTGGAGGAGGTCGGCGTCCTGGACATCCCCGGCGCGCGCGAGGAGTTCCTCACCCAGGGGCTCATCCTCGAACGGCCCTAGTCCGGACCGGCCCCCGGCCCGGACCCCCGGTCCGGGTCCGAAACCCCATGTCAGCACCGCACGTTCAGTGAAGCGAGGAAGTCAGATGGCCGCGGATGGAGTGCTGCTCGTCCTGGGCAGCGGACACCAGCAGTACCGGGAGTACCTGCTCGCGTCGGCAGCCGGTGTCGCTCCCCTGTGGCTGTTCGACCCGCAGCCGCCGACCTGGCAGCACCCGTACGTCCAGGGCAGCACCGTGGTCGACGTCTTCGACCCGGCCTCGGCGGTCGAGGCGGCGCGGGAACTCGCCGCCACGACGACCGTTCTGGGCGTCTACTGCTACCACGAGGGTGTCATCAGCGCGGCCGCGCACGTCGCCGCCGCCCTGGGACTGCCCGGCCCCACGCCGGAGGCGGTCGGCAACGTCCGCGACAAGAACGCCACCCGGGAGCTGCTGACCGCGGCAGGCCTCGTGCAGCCGCGCCGCGCCCTGGTCCGCGACCTGGCCGAGGCGACCACCGAGGCCGCCCGGATCGGCTTCCCGCTCGTGGCCAAGCCGCGCGGTCTGGGAGCCAGCCAGGGCGTGGTCAAGGTCGCCTCCCCGGAGGACCTGGCCGGGGCGCTGGAGATCAGCAGCAGCGCCGTCCAGGCCGGCATGGACAACAGCGGCGGCGTACTGCTCGAGGAGTACCTGGTCGGGCCGGAGATCAGCATCGACGCGGCCGTCTTCGAGGGCGAGTACCTGCCCTACCTGGTCGCCCGCAAGGAGCTCGGTCCGGAGCCCTACTTCGAGGAGCAGGGCCACAGCATCAGCAGCGAGGACCCGTTCCTCCAGGACGCCGAGCTGCTCGCCATGGTGGCCGAGGCGCACCGGGTGCTGGGGTGGACGCACGGCATGACCCACACCGAGGTCAAGCTGACCCCGCGCGGTCCGGCGATCGTCGAGGTGAACGGCCGGCTGGGCGGCGACCTGATCCCCCACGTGGGATCGCTCGCCAACGGCCTCGACTCCGGGCGGATCTCCGCCGACGTCTCGCTGGGTGTCCGCCCGGACGTCACCCCGACCCTGGCCGGCCGCACCGCCATCAGGTTCCTCTACCCCCCGACCGACGCCCGCGTCGGGTCGGTCCGCCTTCCCGGGGCCGGGTCGGTCCCGGGGCTGGTGGAGTCCGTGGCCTTGGCCGGGCCCGGGGACGAGCTGCGGCTGCCCCCGAACGGCTACGTGTGTCGCTACGGCTATCTGGTCGCCCGGGCCGAAACCGCCGAGGATTGCCAAAAGATTCTCGAACAGGCCGTCGCAGAAAGCGAGTTCGACTTCGAGCGACTCGCTTCCCCGGCAGCCTGAGCAAGTCGTTCGGGTGCTGGAAAGGAACCGACGTTGTCACAGAACCATGGTGATCTCGCCGAGCGGGACCCCTCGGACGCGGGCCCGGAGGAGGGTGCCGGGGAGCAGGCGCAGCCCGGGATGATCCGGACCCTCCGGGAGCTGCCCAAGCCGGTGATCGTGCTGCTGATCGGCCTGGCGGTCAACCGCATGGGCAGTTTCGTCTCGATCTTCCTGGTGCTCTACCTGACCGGTCTCGGCTACTCGCCGGCGCTGGCCGGTGCGGCCCTGACCGGCTACGGCATCGGGTCGATCGCGGGCGTGTTCACGGGCGGGGTCTGTGCCGACCGGTTCGGCCCCCGCCGGACGATCATCGGTTCCATGCTGTTCTCCAGCCTCACCGTCGCCGCGGTGGCAGGGGTGCAGCAGTACGCGCTGCTGCTCGTGGTCGTCTTCCTCGCCGGCTTCACCACCCAGGTCTTCCGTCCCGCCGCCTCCACCCTGCTGGCCGAAGTCACCCCGGGCGACCGCCTGGTGATGACGACCGCGGTCAGCCGGCTGGGGATCAACCTCGGCGCCGCGGTCGGCCCGCTGCTGGGCGTCTGGCTGGCAACCTACTCCTACCGGCTGGTCTTCCTGGTCGGTGGCGGTACGGCGCTCGTCGTGGCCCTCCTCACGGTCCTGATGCTGCCGCCGGACGAGCGCGCGCCCGTCCGGCCGGCGGCGCCGCGGGCGGCCGGCGGGCCCTCCCCCGCACCGCGCGGGTCGGGCTACCGGACGCTGCTGCGGGACCACCGCTACCTGCTGGTCCTCGGCGCGATGTTCGCCACCGCGCTGGCCGAGGTCCAGTACCAGACCGTCCTTCCGCTGACCGTCCACGACCGCGGGCTGCCGACCGGGCTGTACGGCACGGTCGTGGCGCTCAACGCGGCGCTCGTGATCGTCGTGGAGCTGCCGCTCACGCAGTACGTGCAGCGGCTGCCGATGCGGGTCTCCATCTCGGTGGGCACGCTGCTCATCGGCGGCGGCCTCGCGCTGTTCGGCATCCACTCCGGCGTCTGGCTGTTCTACGTCGCGACGGCGGCCTGGACGCTCGGCGAGATCGTCAGTTCACCGTCCGTCAACTCCTACCCGGCGCTGGTCAGTCCGCCCGAGACCCGGGGCCGGTACATCAGCGCACTGAACGCCTGCCAGACCACGGGCTACGCGCTCGGCCCCAGCATCGGGGCGCTCATCTACCAGCAGGGCAACGACCTGGTCTGGGTGATGTGCGGCCTGCTCGGAGCGGCGGGCTGGCTGGGCATGTGGCTCGGCGTCCGCTTGCCGTCCGACGGCGGGGCGAAACCTCAGAAGACGGCCTCGGTTGCCCTGGCCGAATCAGCGAATCCGAGTGGATCTCGAGACCTCGAATGATATACAAGCACGCTTACGAGCTGGTTCACGACGACGTGTTCCTCGACCTGGGCGGCTTCATCCCCGGCGTGGAACTCATCCTGAAGATCGAAGGGCTCAACCCGGCCGGTTCGATCAAGCTCAAGACGGCGCTCGCCCTGGTCGAGGACGCCGAACAACGCGGAGTCCTGCTCCCCGGCGGCTCGGTGATCGAGTCCTCCTCGGGCAACCTGGGGGTGGCGCTCAGCTCGGTGTGCGCGGCACGCGGGTACGCGTTCACCTGCGTGGTCGATCCGAACACCTCCGCACAGAGCATGTCGCTGATGCGGGCCTACGGGGCGAGCGTCCACATGGTCGAGGAGCGGGACGCCAACGGTGGCTTCCTGCAGTCGCGGATCGACCACATCCAGCGCCGGCTGGACGAGGACCCGGCCCTGCTGTGGCTGAACCAGTACGCCAACCCGGCGAACCCGAAGGCGCACCACGACTGGACGGCGGCGGCCATCGCCCGGGCCGTCCCGAACCCCGACTACCTGTTCATCGGAGCCGGTACCACCGGCACGCTGATGGGGTGCACGGAGTTCTTCCGCCGGCACTCGCCGTCGACCAAGATCGTCGCGGTGGACGCCGAGGGGTCGATCACCTTCGGGCACCCGGCGGGCCGCCGGTACATCCCGGGCCTGGGCACCAGCAGGCGCCCCGAGGTCTTCCAGCCCGACCTGGTGGAGGACGTGGAGCTCATCCCGGAGCGCGAGGCGGTGCGGATGTGCCGCGCCCTGGCACGGCACCGGGGCCTGGCCCTCGGCGGGTCCACCGGCTCGGTGCTGGCCGCCGTGGCCCGCCGGCGGGACCGGCTGCCGACGGGCGCCAAGGTCGTCGCGATCGCCCCCGACATCGGTGAGCGGTACCTCTCCACGGTCTACGACGACGACTGGGTGGAGGAGCGGTTCGGCGCGCTCTCCCCCGTGGACGTCGTCGACGACCTGGCGCACTCCCGCTGACACCGCTCGGAGTGCCGTCCGAGCCCGCCACCCCCGAGCCCGTACCTCCGAGACACATGGGACAGCAGAATGACTGACGTTTTCCGCCCGGGCCCGTCGCCGATCCGCGAGGCCGCCGGCGTCTTCTCCCTCGCTGCGCTCGACCGGGACGTGGTCCACCGCCTCGTGGAGCGGTCGTGCGAGCTCTACGAGGACCTCACCGCCCACCGCAGCCCGCTGGCGGGCAAGGTCGTCGGGGTCCTGTTCGCCAAGACCTCCACCCGGACCAGGACGGCGTTCACGTCCGGCGTGGCCAGGCTCGGCGGGACGCCCATCGCGTACGGCCCGAACGACCTCCAGACGAACACCGGCGAGACCCTCCTGGACACCGGCCGCGTCCTCGGTTCGATGCTGGACCTGCTGGTCGCCAGGACCTCCGGTCCGCTCGACGACCTGTACACCATCTCCCGCTCCGGCGGCATCCCCGTCATCAACGCGATGGCGGCCGAGGAGCACCCGACCCAGGGCATCTGCGACCTGGCCTCGATCCGCATGATGCGCGGCTCGGTTGACGGCGCCCGGGTGCTGTACCTCGGCGAGGGCAACAACACCGCGACCGCGCTGGCCGAGGGGATCGCCCACTACTCCGGCTGCACCGCCGTCTTCGCGACCCCCGAGGGCTACGGCGTGCCGCAGGGCGTGCTCGACTCCGCGGCGAAGCGGGGCCTGGCGCTCGGCACGGACATCACCGAGGTGAAGAGCGTCGCCGACCTGCCCGCCGAGACCGACTTCGTCTACACCACGCGGTGGCAGACCACCGGCACGGTGAAGAACGACGACGAGTGGCGCGAGACCTTCCGCCCGTTCTACGTCGACGACGCGCTGATGAGCCGCTGGCCCGAGGCCTGGTTCATGCACGACCTCCCGGCGAACCGCGGCGAGGAGGTCTCGGCCCGCACCCTGGACGGACCGCGGTCGATCGCCTGGTCCCAGGCGCGCATGAAGCTGACCAGCGCCATGGCCGTCCTGGAGTGGGTGGCCGGCCAGGGCTGACCGGCCCGCCCCACCCTCCCGCCCCACGCACCCCCACACACCAGCGACCTCCACCGAGGAGAAACGGCCCGGTCATGCGCGAGCGCCTTGTCGAACTGATCACCGCTGTCGTCACCGAGATCAGCGAGCGGCGGGAGGAGAAGATCCCGACGGACGACCTCCTCAACGTCAGCCTTTATGGCGACACCGGGGTCTTCGACTCGATGCACCTCGTCAACTTCCTCTCCCTGGTGGAGGAGGCGATCGAGGACGAGTTCGACGTGGAGATCTCGCTGACCTCGGAGAAGGCCGTCTCCCGCCGGGTGAGCCCGTTCAGCCGGGTCGACAAGCTGATCGAGTTCATCGAAGAGGAGATGGCCCTCGCCGGCGCGGGACACGACACGGCCGCATGAGCCACGCGGCTCACGGCGAAGGGGGACGGCATGTCCGTGAACCGGTTCTGCGAGATCCACAGCTGGTACGTGAAGGAGGACTACCGGAACGAGAGCATGAAGCTCTTCCCCCCGGTGATGTCCGTCCGCAAGGCGACCCTGCTCAACTACACGCCCACCCGGACCGTCTACGACATGCACCCTGCCCCATCGGATACGGCTGCACTGAACAGATGATCATTCTTGTCACCGGCGCTCGGACCGGAGTGGGCAGGGCGCTCGCCGAGCACTTCCTCGAGCAGGGCCACCAGGTCGTGGGGTGCAGCAGGAGGCCCTCCTCCCTCGCCCGTCCCGGCTACCGGCACCATGAGCTGGACATCACCGACGCCAAGGCGGTCAGGTCGATGTTCCGGGAGGTCCGACGGGAGTTCGGGCACCTCGACGCCCTGGTGAACAACGCCGGCACCTCGACCATGAACCACTTCATGATGACGCCGGAGAAGGTCGCCCGGGACGTCTTCGACCTCAACTTCTTCGCCGTGCTGAACTGCTGCCGGGAAGCCGCCAAGCTGCTGCAGAAGGCGCCCGGGCCCTCGTCGGCGATCCTCAACGTCTCCACCGTCGCCGTGCCGTGGGCGCTGGACGGGCAGCTGGTCTACTCCGCCAGCAAGGCCGCCGTCGAGCAGCTGACGCGGGTGATGAGCAAGGAGCTGGCCGACTTCCGGATCAGGGTCAACGGCATCGGGCTGCCCCCGGTCTCCACGGTCCTGACCCGCACCCTTCCCGAGGGGATGGTCGACGGCCTGGTCGCCCGGCAGGCGATCAAGCGCATGTGCACGATGGCGGACATTCTCGGACCCGTCGACTTCCTGATCTCTCAGCAGTCGGGGTTCGTCACCGGCGAGACGCTCTTCCTGGGGGGAGTCAACTGATGCGAGACGAACTCGTCCGCAAACTGGAGCAATTGCGCGACCGCGTGGCCGTCGTGGACCGCGGAGCGAGCCACACGTACGGCGAGCTGGTCGGTGCCGTCCGGCGGATCGGGGACCGGCTGCGGGAGCACGGGGTGCGGCCGCACGAGGCCGTGGTCCTCAACGCGGACTTCTCCTTCGGATCGATCGCCGCGCTGCTCGCGCTGTACCTCAACCGGAACGTCGTCATCCCCGTGGTCACCTTCACCGAGGGCACGCGCGCCACGATCACCGGGTCCTGCCACCCCCGTCACCTCCTCAGGGTCGCGGAGGACGGGGCGGACGTCGCCGTCGAGCCGATGGCCGCGCACACCCCGGACGACGCCGGCCCGGCCGCCGCCGACGACGCCGCCGGCTACGGGCCGCTGGTCGAGGCCGGGGCGTCCGGCCTGGTGCTGCTGAGCAGCGGCAGCACGGGCGCGCCGAAGGCGATCCTGCACAACCTGGACGCCCTGGTCGAGGAGAAGGTCGGCCGGAGCACCCGGGTCGGGGCCAAGGCGCCGAGCATCCTGATGTTCCTGCTCTTCGACCACATCGGCGGCATCAACTCGCTCCTCGGCGTGCTCAAGGTCGGCGGCACGGCGGTCGTGCCGGGCCGCCGCACGCCGGACGAGATCTGCGCGCTGGTCGAACGGCACGGCATCCGGCTGCTGCCGACCAGCCCGACCTTCCTCAACCTGCTGCTGATCGGCGACTACCACCGCAAGTTCGACCTCGGCAGCCTGCGGCTCATCACCTACGGCACCGAGCCGATGCCCGAGGAGCTGCTGCGGCGCGTCCACGAGGCCTTCCCCCGGGCGCGGCTGCTGCAGACCTTCGGGACCAGCGAGACCGGCATCTCGACCACCACCAGCGAGTCCTCCAGCAGCACGTACTTCAAGATCTCCGACGAGAACGTGCAGTACCGCATCGTGGACGGCGAGCTGCAGCTGAAGACCCGGACCCAGTTCATGGGGTACCTCAACTACCCCAGCGACTCGCTCACCGAGGACGGCTGGTTCCGCACCGGCGACCTCGTGGAGCAGAACGCGGACGGCTTCCTCAAGGTCAAGGGCCGCGCCAAGGAGGTCATCAACGTCGGCGGCGAGAAGGTCCTGCCGCTGGAGCTGGAGTCGATCCTGCTGGGCAGCCCGCTCATCGACGACTGCACCGTCTACGGCAGGCCCAACTCCATCACGGGCCAGTCGGTCTGCGTGGACGTCAAGCCGAGTGGCCCCCTGACGCGCGCCGAGGCGCGCAGGCACGTGCGCGAGTTCCTCGAGGGCAAGGTCGAGCCGTTCAAGCTGCCGGCCAAGGTGAACGTGGTCGAGGAACTCGCCGTCTCCGAGCGGTTCAAGAAGCGGAGGATCCAACCGTGAAGGATCTCGTCGTCCTCGGCGCGGGCAAGTTCGCCCTGGAGGTCACCCGGTACGTCGAGGACGTCATCGCCGCCGGTGCGGGCGCCTACCGCGTCGACCGCTACGTCGACGTGGACGCCGAGCCCGTGCACGCGCCGGCCGAACTGTGCGTCCCGCTGGCGGAGTTCGACCCGGAGCCGGGCACCCGCGTGGTGCTGGCGCTGTCGGACGTCACCCGCCGGCGCGAGCTGATCGACGGGCTGGTCGCCGAGCGCGGCCTGGTGGCCGAGAACATCGTGCACCCGTCCTCCCGGGTCGACCCCGGCGCGCTGCGGGGCACGGGCAACATCGTCGGACCGGACAACTACCTCGGCGTGAACGCGACCCTCGGCGACTTCAACGTGCTCAACTACCGCAGCAGCGTGGGGCACCACTCGCGGATCGGCTCGAACAACTTCGTCGCCCCGAACTTCCACTGCGGCAACAGCATCGAGGTCGGCGACGACAACTTCTTCGGACTCAGCTGCACCGTCGCCCCTGGCCTGGTGATCGGAAGCGACTGTCGCTTCCAGGCCGGGCTCAGCCTGTTCGAGAACGCGAGCAGCGGGTTCTCCTACATCGCGCCGAGTCGCATCAAGTCCGTCAAGTCCTTCTGAGGAGAACAACAGTGAAGCGATCCAAGGTTTCCATCATCGGCGCCGGTCCGGCCGGCTGCGTGGCCGCCCTGACCCTGCACAAGCTCGGTCACGAGGTCGAGGTCTTCGAGCGCGACCGGTTCCCGCGCTACCGCATCGGCGAGTCCTTCCTCCCCGGCACGCTGTCGATCCTCAACCGGCTCGGGCTGCAGGAGAAGATCGACGCCGCGGGCTTCGTGAAGAAGCCGTCGGCCACCTTCCTGTGGGGCCAGGACCAGGCCCCGTGGACGTTCTCCTTCACCACCCCCAGGACCTCCCCCTGGGTCTTCGACCACGCCATCCAGGTCAAGCGCGAGGAGTTCGACCAGCTCCTGGTGGACGAGGTCCGGGAGCGCGGCATCGCCCTGCACGAGGGCACCCCGGTGACCGACGTGGACATCTCGGCCACGGACACCGTCACCCTCACCGTGCAGCAGGACGGCGCGCCCCGCACGGTGACCAGCGACTTCGTGATCGACGCCGGCGGCTCCAGCAGCCCGCTGGCCCGTCAGCTCAAGGTCCGCCGCTACGACGAGTTCTACAAGAACTTCGCGATCTGGTCCTACTTCAAGCGCCCCGACCCCTTCGAGGGCGACCTGAAGGGCACCACCTACTCGATCACCTTCGAGGACGGCTGGGTGTGGATGATCCCGCTCAAGGGGGACCTCTACAGCGTCGGCCTGGTCGTCGACCGCTCCAAGGCCGCCGAGGTCAAGGAGCTGGGCCCGGACCGGTTCTACCGCGAGACCCTCGCCAAGGCGAAGCGGGCCACCGCGATCCTGGACGGCGCCGAGATGGTCGACGAGGTCCGCATCGTCCACGACTGGTCCTACGAGTCCGAGCTCTTCTCCCGCGACCGCTTCTTCCTCTGCGGCGACGCGGCCTGCTTCACCGACCCACTGTTCTCCCAGGGCGTGCACCTCGCCACCCAGTCCGCCGTCTCGGCGGCCGCGGCGATCGACCGGATCACCCAGCACGGGGAGGAGTCCGGGGCCGTCCACGAGTGGTACAACCGCACCTACCGGGAGACCTACGAGCAGTACCACGAGTTCCTCGCCTCGTTCTACACCTTCGCCTCCTTCACCGAGCCCGAGTCCGAGTTCTGGGTGAAGCGCCGGATCAGCGAGACCGACGACGAGCGGCTGAGCCGCAAGGCCTGGTTCGACCGGCTGGTCCAGACCGACCGGAACAGCGACGACTGGTCGATCGCCGACTTCCGCGACCGCGCCTCCACGATGATCGGTATCGGCCGGCACCAGCGCATGGAGCTCAGCGACGAGTTCACCGACGACGAGCTCAACACCGCCCGCGTCCGCTGGATCGGCCAGCTGACCAAGGACCTCAACCGCATCAAGCGGCTCCAGTGGAACGGCACCGAGGTGCACCTGAAGTCCCACTACAAGGTGGAGCCGCACAGCTTCCGGCTGGAGCCGAAGCAGGTCATCGCCAACGAGAACGGCCTCGACATGACCAAGTGGCCGCTCGAGGAGGAGCACCGGGCGATCTTCGCGGACCTGCTGAAGGAGGAGATCGGCTACAAGGAGGTCATCCGGCGGCTGAGCGAGACCGGCCGGCAGGAGCTCAGCTCGCAGATCGTCATCCGCCTCATGGAGGCCGGGCTGCTGAGCGGTTTCAACAAGAACGGCGAGCGCGTGGTCATCCAGGACCGCCTGCGCTTCGACGGCGTCGGCGTCGAGTACGAGGTCTGACCATGACGCAGGAGACGACCTTCGTGTTCCTGGCGGGCATCGGCGACTCCGGCCCGGAGCACTGGCAGCGCCAGTGGTACGAGCGCGAGGCGCAGCGCGGCGTGTGGGTGGAGCACGACTCCTGGGACGGTCCGGTCCGCGACGCCTGGGTCGAGGACCTCGCGGACGCCCTCGCCGCCGTCGAGGAGCCGAAGGTCGTCATCGCCCACAGCCTGGGCTGCACGCTGCCGGCCGAGGGGGCGCACGAGCGGGGCCTGGTGAACGTCGGGCGCAGCGGGCACATCAACGCCTCCGCCGGTCTGGGCGACTGGGGCGCGGGCCGGGCCCTGCTGCACGACAGCCTCGCGTCGCGGTAAGCGCGCGACGGTCATGACGCTCGGCGGAGCCCCCGGGCTCCGCCGAGCCAGGAGGGGGAAGCGACGATGGAACTCGTCACTGCCGAGCCGATCGGCAGCGGGAGCAGCGACACCACGTTCGCGGCGTTCCTGACGCCCGACACCCCGGTCGGCCTGCTGCTGGCGGGCGCCGCCCTGGCCGGGGTCGCCAACGCCTGCATCTGGCCCTCGCTGGCGGTCGCCGCCGCGCTCGACCTGCCGGCCCACCAGACCGGCGCGGGCTCGGGGGAGTACAACGCGCTGCGGCAGACGGGCTCCGTGCTCGGCAGCGCCGCCGTCACCACCCTGGTGGCGTCCCGGATGGCCGCCCACCACCTGCCGGCCCGCCCGGCCGGCGATCCCGGAGCCCGCGGCACCGCGGCGGCCGCCGTGCCGGAGGCCGACCTGCCGGCCTTCAGCGCCGCGCTCACCGAGTCCCTCTACCTACCCGTCGCGTTCCTGCTCCTCGGGGCGCTCGCCGCCGCGCTGATCGTCCGCCCGGACAGGCGCGCCGCGCAGTCGGAACCGAACTCTCCCCTGGCGGTGACCGGATGACCAGCGCCACCACGGTGCACTTCCTCTTCAGCGTGGCCGTCCTGCTCGGGGTGGCCAAGCTCCTGGGCACGCTCGCGCGCCGCGTGCGCCAGCCCGCGGTGGTCGGCGAGATCGTCGCGGGCGTCGTCTGCGGCCCGCTGGTGCTCCCGGACTCCGTCCGCCGGGTGCTGATGCCCGCGGACGTCACCCCGCTGCTGTCGGCGCTGGCCTCGGTGGGCCTGGCGCTGTTCATGTTCATCGTCGGCTACGAGCTGGACCACACCCTGCTGCGGGGCAGGAGGCGCACGGCTCTCGGCGTCGCGGGCGGCTCGGTGCTGGTGCCCCTGCTGGCCGGCACCCTGCTCGCGCTGCTGCTGGCCGACCGGTACGCCCCGGGCTCCACGACGGGCTTCGTGCTCTTCCTCGGCATCGCCATGTCCGTCACCGCCTTCCCGGTGCTGGCCCGGGTGCTCGCCGACCGCGGCCTGAACAACACGCCGATCGGCGGCGTGGCCCTGGCCGCGGCCGCGATCGGCGACCTGGTGGCCTGGGTCGCGCTGGCGGGCGTGGCGGCGCTCTGCGGCACCGCCGAGCAGTGGCGGGTGAGCCTGCTCCCGTTGTACGCGCTGTTCCTGCTGCTCGTCGTACGGCCGGTGCTGCGGCGGCTGCTGGCCCGCCACGGCGAGCGCGAGACCCCGCCGGCGGCGCTCTTCCCGCTGCTCACCGCCGGGCTGCTGCTCTCCTGCGCCGCCACCGAGTGGCTCGGGGTGCACTACATCTTCGGGGCCTTCGCCTTCGGCGCCGTCATGCCGCGGGCCGGCCTGGAGGGCCTGCGCGTCCACGTGATCCGCTCGGCGAACCAGCCCAGCGCGCTGCTGCTGCCGCTGTACTTCGTGGTGGCCGGCTCGAAGATGCGCCTGGACGGCTTCGGCGGCGCCGCGCTGCTCACGCTCGTCGGACTCCTCGCGGTCGCCATCCTCAGCAAGGGCGTCGGCGTGTACGCCGGGGCGCGGCTGGGCGGGCTGCCCCGCGCGGACGCGCTGCCGGTCTCGGTGCTGATGAACGTCCGGGGACTCACCGAGATCGTCATCCTCTCCGTCGGCCTGGAGCTCCACCTGATCGACGGCACGGTCTACTCGATGATGGTGATCATGGCCCTGGTGACCACGGCCATGGCCGGCCCGCTGCTGAACGCGGTCCCGCTGGGCTCCGCCCTGCCCGGCGGCGGCACCGTCAGTGCGAAGAACCGACCGGCGGGCGCCGGGCGCGATGCGGACTCCGGGCGCGACCGGGAGCCGGCCAAGGACACCATGGGAAGCGGACGATGAGCCTGTACGAGCACGTCGACCTCTACTGCGAGCGCGCCTCGGCGGCCTTCCGGGCCGAGCCCGTCAACGCGCTGAGCAACCTCTCCTTCGCCGTCGGCCTGGCGGCGGCCCTGCGCGCCTCCGGGCGCGACACCCTGACCCCGTACGCGGGGACGTTCGTCTGGGCCACCGTCGCCTTCACGGGCGCACTGCTCGCGCGCACCGCGGACGAGGGCGTCTGCGGCGCCTTCCCGCCGGGGACGCACTTCCTCTGGCACCTGCTCGACGGCCTGCTGGTCTTCCTGGTCTCCCGCGCCCTCGTCCACCGCTGGCGCGCGCGGACGACGGCAGACGTCCCTAGCCCCGTGACCACCTAGACCCCACACGGCTCCGCCGGAGGCGTGAACCCCTCATGCCGCACGGATTTCTGACGCACCGTCAGTCACCGGCATCCCACCTACCGAAGGATCGAGCAGCCATGAGCCAGGACATTTCGCCGCGTGCGGCCGTCGACGACTTCTTCACGGCTCCGCTGAAGGATCGGGACTCCCTGGTCCACGGCGCCCTGTCGGCCGAGGCCGACCGGCAGCGCGCGCAGATCGAGCTGCTCGCCCCGAAGAACTACACGAGCCGGGCGACCCGTGACGCGTTCGCGTCCATGGTCGCCTTCACCACCGTCGAGGGCTACCCGGGGCGCCGGTTCCACGCGGGGATGGTGAACCTCGACGCGATCGAGCTGACCGCGATCGAGCGCGCCCGCACCCTCTTCGGCTGCCGGCACGCCAACGTCCAGCCCCACTCCGGCACCCAGGCCAACCAGGCGGTCTTCTTCGCGCTCCTCGAACCCGGGGACCGGGTGCTGAGCATGGCGCTCCGCGACGGCGGCCACCTCAGCCACGGCCTGCGCGCCAACCTCTCCGGTCGCTGGTTCTCGGTCGACACGTACGGGGTCGACCCGGCCACCGGGCTGATCGACTACGAGGGCGTCGCCGAGGCGGCCCGCCGGCACCGACCGAAGCTGATCATCGCGGGCGGTTCGTCCTACCCGAGGGCGATCGACTTCGCCGCGTTCCGGGCGATCGCCGACGAGGTGGGTGCCCACCTGATGGCCGACATCTCCCACTTCTCCGGACTCGTCGCCGCGGGCGTGCACCCCGACCCGTTCCCCCACGCGCACGTGGTGACCACCACCACCAACAAGAACCTGCGCGGCCCCCGCGGCGGACTGGTGCTGAGCGACGACGACGAGCTGGGGAAGGCGCTCGACTCCGCGCTCTTCCCCGGTATCCAGGGCGGTCCCCTCCCGGAGTACATCGCGGCGAAGGCGGTGGCCTTCGGCGAGGCGCTGGACGCCGAGTTCACGGACTACGCGACCGCCGTCCTCGGCAACGCCCGACTGTTCGCCTCGATCGCCGCGGACCGGGGCTACCAGGTGGTCACCGGCGGGACGGACACGCCGCTGGTCGTGCTCGACCTCCGCTCCGTCGGCCTCACCGGCAACACCGCCTCCGAGAGCCTGGAGCGCGCCGGGATCCCCTGCAACAAGAACCTCGTCCCGGGCGACACCGAGAAGCCCTCGGTCACCTCCGGGCTGCGCTTCGGCACCTCCGCGATCACCACCCGGGGGCTACGCGAGCCGCAGGTGCGCGAGCTGGCCGGGACGGTCTTCGACGTCCTGGACGGACTGCGGTCCGCAGGCGGCGACAACACGGAGGTCGAGGAGGCGGCCCGCGAACGGATCGCGGACCTGGCCTTCCGGTTCCCGATCCACACGGGCCTCTGACACCTCCGGCGCCCCGCCTCCGACGCCGACGCCGACCCGCGCCGCTCGCCACCAGCACGATCCACACAGAACCGGGGGGAACGATGACCGGATTCCAGGAAGCCTCCTTTCCGCTGTCCGCGGCGCAGACCGGCGTCTGGCTCGCCTGCACGATGGACGAGGCCAGTCCCGCGTACAACATCGCGGACTTCCTCGAGATACCCGGACCGGTCGACGAGGCGGCGTTCGAGTCCTCGCTGCGCCGGGCCGTGGCGGAGATCGGCTCCCTCCGGCTGCGCATCACCGAGGAATCCGGCGAGCCGCGGGCCGTGCTCTCCGACGCCCCCGCCTGGAGTCTGCACACCCTCGACTTCAGCGGCCGGGCCGACCCGCGCGGCAGCGCCGAGCAGTGGATGCGGAACGACCTCGGCACGGCCGGCGGCTTCGACCGGCCGCCGTACTTCACCTTCGCCCTGGTGAAGGTCGCCTCGGACCGCTTCCTCTGGTACCGCAGGATCCACCACATCGTCTGCGACGGGTACAGCGGGCGGCTCCTCGCGAGCCGGACGGCCGAGCTCTACACGGCCGCGGTCGGCGGGCGGGAGCCCGGGGCGACACCGTTCGAACCGTACGAGCGGTTCGCGGAGGAGGGTGCCGCCTACCGGGACTCGGAGCAGTACGCGCGGGACCGGGAGTACTGGCTGCAGCGGTATGCGGACGGGCCCCGGCCGGTCAGCCTGTCCCCCCGGCCGGCCGACCCCGGGCACTGGTTCCGCCGCGTCACGGAGCTGCTCCCGCCGCAGGAGTTCGACGCCCTGCAGAGCACCGCGCGCGCCTTCGGCCACGCCTGGCCGACCCTGCTGATCTCCGCGACCGCCGCCTACGTGCACCGGCTGACCGGCACCTCCGACGTGGTCATCGGACTCGCCGTGCCCGCCCGGAGCGGAAGGATCGCCCGGTCGACCCCGGGGGTCGCCTCGACCGTCGTCCCGCTGTGGGTCCGCCTCGACCCGGGCATGACGGTCGGAGAAGTCCTGAAGGCGACCTCCGAGGAAGCCCGCCGGGCGCTCAGGCACCAGCGCTTCGGGCAGGAGGACCTGTACCGGGAGACCCGCTCCACGGGCGCCGGGTTCCGCTTCCGCGGAGTCGTCCTCAACATCATGAACTTCGACTACGACATCGCCTTCGCCGGAGCCGGGACCACCCGGGTCCCGCTGACGAACGGCCCCGTCGAGGACTTCTCCATCGTCGTCGAACCGACCGGCTCCGGCGGGCTGCGGATCGACTACGACGCGAATCCCGACATGTACCCGGACAGCGAGGTCGAGTCGCACAGCCGGTGGTTCGACCGGTTCGTCCGGGAGTTCTCCTCCGCCGACGCCGCGCGCCCGGTCGGCAGCATCGAACTCCTCCCCGAGGAGGACCGGGACGCGGTCCTGCGGGACTGGGGGACGGCACCACGGACCGCACCGCCGGCCGGCATCGTGGAGCTCTTCGAGCGGCAGGCCGAAGCCACGCCCGACGCCGTCGCGGTGGTCGACTCCGGCGTCGAGCTGACCTACGCGGAGCTGAACAGCCGGGCGAACTCGGCGGCCGCCGAACTGATCCGGCGCGGAGTCGGCCCGGACGTCGGGGTCCTGGTCCTGCTGGAACGCTCTTCGGGCCTGGTCTCGACAGCGCTCGCGATCCTCAAGGCCGGCGGCTACTACGTCCCGCTCAACCCCACCGACCCGGCAGCACGCCTGCGCGCGGTGGCGGCCGACACCGGCTCGCAACTCCTCTGCACGAACGAGGACATGCTGGAGCTGTCGGCCCGCAGCGGGCTGGCGGAGGGCCGCCAGGTCCTCGTCCTGGACGAGCTCCACCGGCACGACAACGGCCGGAGCCCCAACCCACCGCTGAGGGCGTCGGGCGAGAACCTCGCCTACGTGATGTTCACATCGGGTTCGACGGGCACCCCCAAGGGCGTCGCGGTGAGCCGGCAGGCCGTGGTGGGCTTCGCCGCCGACGAACACTGGAAGTCCGCGGCCTACCGCCGCGTCCTGCACCACTCCCCGCACTCCTTCGACGCGTCCATCTTCGAGGTCTGGACCCCCCTGCTGCACGGCCGCACGGTGGTGGTCTTCCCGGGCCAGGTCGACGCCCACTCCCTCGGCTCCGCCATCCGCACCCACGGCATCACCGCCGTGTTCGCGACAGCCGGCCTCTTCGCCGTGATCGCGGACGAGGACCCCGGCTGCTTCAGGGGCGCCGCCGAGGTCTGGACCGGCGGCGAAGCCGCCTCGGTGGACGCCATCGCCCGAGTACGCCGGGCGAATCCCGACCTCGTCGTCCTCAACGTGTACGGGCCGACCGAGAACACCACCTTCTCCACCTGCCGCGCCCTCACCGGCTCCCCGGACGACACGACCGCTCCCCCGATCGGACGGCCGCTGGCGGGCAAGCGGGTCTACGTCCTCGACAACGCGCTCCAGCTGCTCCCGGCGGGGGCGACCGGCGAGCTGTACGTCGGCGGGGCGGGTGTCGCGCGCGGGTACCTGGGGCGTGCGGAGCTGACCGCGCAGCGGTTCGTCGCCGACCCGTTCGCGGGCGCAGGCGCGCGGATGTACCGCACCGGCGACCTGGTGCGCTGGCGTGCGGACGGGCAGCTGGAGTTCGTCGGGCGGGTCGACGACCAGGTCAAGATCCGCGGATTCCGGATCGAGCTGGGCGAGGTGGAGGCCGCACTCTCGCGGCTGCCGCAGGTGGCGCAGGCCGTCGTGGTGGCGAACTCGGCGGGTGGCGGCGGTGGCGCCCGGCGGCTCGTCGGCTACGTCGTGCCGGTCGGTCCGGCCGGACCGACCGGCACGACCGGGCCGGACTGCGACCCGGCGGTGCTGCGGCGCATGCTGGGCGAGGTCCTGCCCGACTACATGGTGCCGTCGGTGCTGGTCGTGCTGGAGCGGCTGCCGCTCACGCCGAACGGCAAGGTCGACCGCAAGGCCCTGCCTGAGCCGGACCTCAACACCCTCACCGGCACGGTGCTGCCCCGCACCGAACGCGAAACCGTCCTGTGCGCACTCTTCGCCGAAGTCCTGGGGATCGACCGGGTCGGCGTCGAGGACAGCTTCTTCGACCTCGGCGGCGACAGCATCGTCTCCATCCAACTGGTCAGCCGCGCCCGCCGCGCCGGGCTGGTGTTCACCCCACGCGACGTCTTCACCCGCAAATCCGTCGCCGCGCTGGCCCCGGTCACGCGCGAACTCGCCGGGCCCGTCCGTGAGAGGGCCGGTGCCGGCATCGGGGCGGTCCCGCTGACACCGATCATGTCCTGGCTCACCCAGAACGACAGCCCGACGGCCCGCTTCAACCAGTCCGTCCTCCTCCAAGTCCCCGCCGCACTCAACCTCCAGGACCTGACGACCGCACTCGCAGCCCTGGTGGACCACCACGACGTGCTACGGCTGCGCATGACGACCACCACCAACGGCGAGACACTCGCCGAGATCGGCCCACGCGGCTCGGTCGACGTCACCGCGTGCGTGCACCGCGTCGACACCACCACCCGTGCCGACAGCACCCTCACCGACGTGACGCGCACGCACGCACTCACCGCCGAGGCCAGGCTCGACCCGTCCCAGGGCTCGGTCCTGCAAGCCGTCTGGTTCGACGCCGGACCCGACAACTCCGGCCGACTCCTCCTGGTGATCCACCACCTGTGCATCGACGGCGTCTCCTGGCGCATCCTGCTCCCGGACCTCACCACCGCCTGGACCGCAGCCGCCACCGGACAGACCCCGGAACTCGAGCCCGTCCCCGTATCCTTCCGCCACTGGGCCCAGCTCCTCCACGAAGCCGCAACCCAACCCACCCGCGAACACGAACTGCCCCTGTGGACCCGCATGCTGGAAGGAGCCGAAACACCCCTCGGCGCCCGACCGCTCG